>NC_011772.1:4810000-5110000 GCF_000021305.1 Bacillus cereus G9842 | reverse complement strand
GTCACCGTTCGTAGGTACGTTTATTGCTCGTGTTTCACGAGGTCGTACAATTCGTGAGTTTGTTATCGGTGTGTTACTTGTACCGACCGTAATCGGTGCGCTTTGGTTCTCCGTTTTCGGCGGGACTGGTATTCACATGGAGCTGTTTGGTGATGCACATATCTTTGAAAAAATTAAAGAGATGGGAACAGAAGTAGGATTGTTTGCTATGTTCGATCAGATGGGAAGCTTTGGATCAGCTTTATCTGTTTTAGCGATTCTTCTTATTTCTACATTCTTTATTACATCGGCAGACTCTGCAACATTTGTTTTAGGAATGTTAACGACACATGGTAGTTTAAACCCACCAAATCGTATTAAAATGATTTGGGGTATCGTTCTAGCCGCGATAGCTTCTACCTTATTATATATTGGCGGATTAGAAGCCTTACAAACGGCAGCTATCATTGCAGCATTCCCATTCGTCTTTGTTATTTTCTTTATGATGGCAGCATTATTTAAAGAGTTACAAAAAGAAGGACGTATGAAGCGTCATTAATAATAGAAGGAAAAGAGCTGATTTTATATCAGCTCTTTTTTTATCCCTCTATTTGCTGAGCAGTAAGAACCCCACCTCAAAATTCAGCAAAAGCAAATAAATCGAGCTGCTTGTAAAAGCCCGATTGGTGATGGCTAATGAAAGTTTCACTTTATATAGAAGGAATTTGAAATGCGGGTAGGGGAAATAAAATACTTTACTATATAAGTAGTATGCCCTTTATATGAAGAAAAAACGATAGGTTTCGACAATATTCGATACCTTACGAATTCTATTCGTATTTTTGTCAAAAATATGTCGGAAATGTGTTGTCACTTTTATGTATATGTGCTATATTATTTCCTGTAAGCGATTTCAAATAGTTTTAAAGCGCATTCAAGGGGGACATCTAGAATAATGAAACGTTACGAAAGAAAGTGGAAGCATATTTGTTTGAAACGTGTGGCACATCGTAGTGTCCAAGAAAGCACGGAACCTAAGACTGAAACGCGCAAAGAACAGCAAGAGAAGCAATTGGTTCTACAAAAATAGCAATCACTTTTTCGTATATAAATGAAGGTCGATCGTTCGTTGGGGGATGGACGTGAAATTACTTTCAGCTAAGGGGTATTGTCTGATATATAATTTATACGGCAATAAATAAGCACAGAGCATACGGCGCTCTGTGCTTATTTTTATTTATCTTTTTTAAATCGAACTGTCTTATCCCAGCCGATGACTTGTTTCTTGCTCTTTGCACGTAAATATAAGATTAAGCTGCGAATAAATAAGTACGTAAAGAGCTGTGCATACGTAAAGTACATAATAACGCTAATAAAAATATTAGTCGGTGTAAAGGTTCGTTCGACACTCTGGGCACTAAATAATTGTGAAACATATGTAATATATGCTACATACCACATAAATAGTAGCGGAATGCTATATTGAATTTGGAATATCCCGAGTAGCCCAATTACAAACCAAACGTTTGAAATGATTAGGAATAGCCAAAATACAACATACACTAGAACTTGTTGTAAGGAATGAACGAGCAGTTTTCCTTTAAAGAAACTTAATGACGAGAACATTTTTTCTAAAATGTATAAATTTCCTTGGAGCCAACGTGTACGTTGTTTAATAAGAATTTTTAAATGCTCTGGTTCTTGTTCCCAAGTAACTGATTCTGGGACGATTGGTAAGAGATAACCTTTTTGGGTAATTCGTAATGTTAATTCAGCATCTTCTGCAATTGCATAAGGGTCATAGCCGTAGGGTAAGAACCCAGCGCCTTAAGACCTCTCGGTCTTAGGTTTCCGAGAACTCCCCCCCGAACCGTACGTACCCCTCTCAAGGTATACGGCTCTCCGTCTCTTCAGTCTAGCTTCCCGTTATGCAGGTCACGATGACACTTTCGACAAAGTATCATTGTTTTACGGTTCCTTGCTATCATCTGTCTTTCCCATTTCTTTTTCCCTTTAAGGTTCTTTAACTTTCGAACATGATGAACTTCCATTGAGCCTTCTTCAGCCTTACACCATTCACATTGATTAGCCATCAACCTTTGAATAAGCGATGTTCGGGATTGGTAGGATACTTCCGAAGGAAGTTTTTCTATATCCTTTTTAGTTATAGGAGCTTTATTCCTACGAAATCCCTTATCATAAAGCACTTCCGTTTTCTTGCCGGACTTTATCTTATAACTGACTTGGAATATTCCATTCACCATAAATTTTTGTTTAGCTTTTCCTAAGGTAGTACGGTACTTATTTGCTAAGGTTTTATACATAGAGTACTCCAGGAGATACTTATAACTGTTTAAATGGCACACATTCACTGCCAGTTGATAATATTGATAGGTTCCACGTATTTGAGCGTTATAGTTCCTTAAAATCTCAAGAGGCACTAATTTAATTAACTCTGGACGGTGAATTGGTTTCCATTGACCTGTCTTTTGGTTGATTTTTATTACCCCTTTTTTAAATAGGCGACTATAAACAAGATCAGTAGGCATATATAGTTCACACTTTAGTGAGAATGCTCTTGTTTTTATTCCATCACTTCGTCGTTTGGAATGGAAATCTCGTCCAACTTTAACGTCGTAGCCTAAAAATCTAGCTTTATTTCTTGTGTTTGTTATAAGTGTTTTCTCCTCGGATAACGTTAGCTTAAGTTTAGATTTCAAGAAATTAGCGATGTCTTTCTTTGCTCTATTCGCATCTTCCTTACTCCCAATAACTCCAATTAAAAAATCATCGGCGTATCTCACATATTGAATTCGTTTATAATTCTCATCCATTGGATATCCTTGGGGCGTGTGTTCTCTTTCAGCTAATAACTCACGTATTTTATTAGTCAGCTCTTTTTCTCGTACTTCATCTTTTTCTTTAGCTTCCCTTAGTTTCTTCTTAGCCTTATTTATCTGATGTTGGATTTTAGAGTAGGTTGGATTTGTCCTTCTAATCTTTCCTACATCAAAAGTTGACTTATACTGATTCATAAAATTATCTAATTCATTTAAATAAATATTCGCTAATAAAGGGCTAAGTATACCACCTTGCGGTGTACCACTAAACGTCTTATGGAACTTCCAGTCTTCTAAGTAACCGGCTCTAAGAAACTTCCATATAAGCGCAATAAATTGTTCATCATCTATCCTCTTCCTTAGAGTATGGATAAGGATATGATGATTAATATTGTCAAAAAAACCTTCAATATCGCCCTCAATAAACCATCTACTCCCAGTAAACGTGCTTTTCACCTGAAATAAAGCTGTATGGCAGCTCTTTTCAGGGCGGAAACCATGAGATAACTTACTAAAAGTCGGTTCATAGATAGATTCTAGTAGGTTTTTTATGACTTCTTGGACTAACTTATCTTCTACGGAAGGTATGCCTAACGGACGCTTTTTTCCATTTTTCTTTGGAATATAAACTCTTCTTACTGGTTTTGGCTGATACGAATAATCTCTTAATTTATCAATTAATTCCGAGATTCTTCTTTCAGACATTCCGTCAATGGTTTTTCCATCTGTTCCAGCAGTCATATTTCCTTCGCTAGCGTATATGTTTTGGTAGGCTTCAAGGAAAAATAATGGATTGTACAGATTTCGATATAATTTCTTGTATTTGTACCCTGCTTTCTTACTGTGAGATGCTAGATTTTCTAATACGATTTTTGGGCTTCGCAAGAGCCTCACGCCCCTTCCCAATTTAATATTAGTCGAAAAGACTGTTCTCCTTCGCCTTGTACGAGGCTTTCCCTCGCTCTGACTACTACGAGAACTCCGTTACCATATTGGATTTTCATGAGCCACATACCTTGCTTTTCACACTTGGTATCATCCTCAATAGCCTCCTTACAAGGCGCTCCAAGTTAGGTAATCCCCATTTAGTACATATAGAGACTAGACTAATTATGATGTCGGATGCCACTTTCGTCCGTTACTTGTTATTCAAGTTAGTCAGTCTTTGGTCTGCCATACGTAACACGTATGTTCAATGGAAACTTCGGCAATATTTCCATTCTTAGACTGCGAAGCGTTTCAATGACCCTGCACTTCGGGCGACGATACTCCACTTTGGACTATGGTTCAAGCAGTTTAGCCTTCATCCTTATTCATAACATTTTTACCTTGCCCCTCAGTCGTACCTAGGTCATTTTGGTAACTTAGGGCTTTCCTTGCATGCTCTGGTCCCCTCCGGGTTTCCCCTTCTAGGTAAGCAAGGTGGTAAATGGGTTAAGCACAGACTCCCATCTCTTGTCTAAGGAGATTCTCTACATGCCCGTATGGGCGCACACCAAGCTCATCTAGTGCAGAGCGACGAAGAAGCATGTTTGTTCCTGTCAGTGAACCCGTTTGGAATAGTAACCAGCGTCCAGATTGCATAAGGAGCTGGAAGATTTGAAATTCTAGCGAAATCATTCGCGTCAGCCAGTTTCTTTTTTCATTTACAGTACGAACGTGTCCAACTGCTCCAACCGCATCTTCAGTTGTTTCAGCGTGCTCTACAAGCATTCGCAGTGCGTGTGGTTCAGGTTGGTTATCTGCATCGTAAACACAGAAGTATTCACCATCTGAAATACTAAGCCCATAGTTTAGTACACGTGATTTACCCTTCGGTTCACCGGAGGGAACACGAATGTGGCGAATATGAGCATAAGCTTTGTCGAAATCATCGCCGATTTCAGGTGTTTCATCTTGAGAGTTATCATTTAATAAATAAATAGTTAGCTTTCCTGGATATTCAATCTTCGCCATCGCCTCTAAAGTATCTTTAATAACGACCCCCTCGTTATGGGCAGGTATGAAAATATCGACGCTAGGATAATGTTCTAGTGTACGATCTTTTCGTTTGCTATTTCGGTGAATTAAACCCGCGATTGTTAAGAAAGAGTAGTAAACGAGTAAGCCAGAGAATAGAAAGGCCGTAAAAATAAGTACATATTTAATTGAAAATGTGATACTGATCCAAAAAACGAGTACGCAAAACAGAAGAAATAAAAGAAGTATAACGAGAGTCATCATAACAATGTCTGTCCTTTGTTTCCAATTTGCTCGCGTGAAATTTTTATATCTTGGATTGCTTCAGCTGCAAGCCATTTTTCTAATTTTGGCTGTAGACGGTTCATTACTATATCTGCACCAGCCTCATTTGTGTTCTGTAATAAAATAACTAATGTACTCTCATCATATTCAGCAGCAAGGTCAAAATCATTCCTTACCGTTTCAACTAATAAGGAAGCTACACGATCCATAACACTTTCCTTCGTATATTTACTAAAGGAAGTGAAATCAAAGTAAACGATAACGCCTGTTTCATTACGACGATTCATTGCAGTCGTTAATAACGCTTGGCGTCTCTCGAATTCTTGTCTAGTTAATAATTTTGATTCTCCAATATATTGTTCCAACGTTCTCACACGCTCAGTTAAAGTTTTATTTTCATGAATCACTTTTTTCAATAGGTGAGTTGTTATATATACAATGAAGAAGTTAGCTACCATCAGGAAGTGGGTAATCATATATTGCCATTGATCTGATGTACTCCATAAATGAAGCCATGCTTGATAAAATAAATAAAATACGGAAATAATGGTTCCTAGTATGAAGAAAATAAATGCTGTTTTATCAGCTAAAAATAAGAATAGTACATTTACGATTACGTATATTATTGTAAAAATGAGCGCATGCTCATAATTCGTCACATGTACAGTAGTAAAATAAAATACAATTTGTAGAATCCACATAGAGAGGATTTTATAGAACTTATCTTTCACAAAACTTTCCTCCTTAAAGCTATTTCATCCATAGATACTTGTAGTATGCGCAATTATTAAGAAATTGACTATGTCGTTAAATTCTTTTGAAGGGCAACAACAAGTAGTATCTCTATTTTCATAAGAAAAATAAAAAGACTTAAACATTATTGTATCATAATGTCCTCATATTTGGGATAAGGTGATTGATAGATACATAAAAGGCGTTTGGAGTGCATGAAAAAAGTCTTCTCTTGGAGAAAGAGAAGACTCTATATAAGTTTATAGGAACATCATACCTGCAACTGCTGCATTTAAGAAGTTAGCTAATGTACCAGCGATAACTGCTTTAATCCCTAATTGTGCAATTTGTTTACGGCGAGTAGGAGCTAGCGTTCCTGTTACACCTAATTGAATTGCAATAGAAGAGAAGTTTGCGAATCCACAGATTGCGAATGTTAAAATTAGATTTGTTTTGTCAGAGAACTCTGCCATATGTGGTCCTAAGTTTGCGTATGCAACGAATTCGTTGATTGCAAGTTTTTGACCGATAAAGCTTGCTGCTTGTACAGCTTCACCTGGAGAAACCCCGATTAAGATTGCAAATGGTGATAATAAGTAACCGAAGATTAAATCAAGGCTAAGTTTAATATGGAATAAAGACCCAACTAATCCTAATAGACCATTTAATAAAGCGATTAATGCAATGAAAGCCATTAACATTGCTGCTACGTTAATAACAAGTTGCATACCTTCAGATGCACCACGTGCAGCTGCGTCGATAACGTTTGCGTCTTCACGTTCTGTAGAAAGTTCAACGTTATTATCTACTTTTTCTGTCTCTGGCATGATTAGTTTCGCAATTAATAAGCTTGATGGAGCTGCCATAATTGCAGCTGCTAATAAGTGCTCTAACGGAATACCCATTGCTGCATAGCCGACAAGAACTGATCCGGCAACAGCTGTCATACCGCTTACCATAATAGTGAAGAATTCACTATTTGTTAAGCGTGCTAAGTAAGGTTTAATTAAGATTGGAGCTTCAGTTTGTCCTAAAAATACAGTCGTTACTGAGTTTAAGCTTTCTGCTTTAGAAGTTCCAAGAAGTTTACTTAATGCACCACCAACGACGCTAACAAATTTCTGCATAATACCGAAATGATATAAGATTGCTACTAATGAACTAATAAATACGATTGGAAGTAGTGCTTGAATAAAGAATACAAATCCCCAAGGTCCTTTTGCGTTGACTAAATCCCCAGCAACGAACTTAATTCCCTCGTAAGAAAAATTAATTAATCCTTGAACACCGTCAGCAGCGTGTTTTAAACCTGCTTTACCAGCATCCCATCGTAATACGATAAATGAAAATGACATTTGTAATGCTAGCGCAATTAAAATTGTGCGCCAATTAATAGCTTTGCGGTTGGAAGATAGTAAGAAAGCAATTGCTAATACTCCAATCACGCCGCCAATTCCCCATAAAAGATTCATGCAGTGTATGCTCCTTCCTCATAGTAAAAACAGTGTATAAACCAGTTGTCTATACATTTACGAATATAACATCTTAAGTAACTTATCATAATGGACATCGGAGGTCAAACGTCTAATGAAAAGTTTAAATAAAAAGAAAATTCTTCAAAAAAACACATATAAAATAAATAGACATGAAATAGGTTATGTTTTTTATGAAAATATATACATTATGATAACGTTATGCATTGTTTTTGCAGAATAAAGTGTATGAAATAGAAGAATGGATACATTATTTTTGTAGAGAGAAACTAGGGGAAAGGGAGTAATGTGTTGAACTCGTAACAAAAAAGCCTTCTAGTAAACTAGAAGGCTTTGAAACTATTAATTAAGGTGCTTTCGTGTATCCTAAGAAGTGGCTCTTCCAATAAGAGTTACTTAATGAAGCGATTGCTACACCTTTATCTCCAGCTTGGATAAATGATCCGCCCCCAAGGTAAATACCCATGTGAGAAGGACCAGATTTATAAGTGTTTTGGAAATAAATTAAGTCACCAGGTTGTGGACTTGAAGTTTTTGGTAGGCTACTCCAATATCCCGCAACACTTTGACGGCTAATGTTATGACCAGATTTCTTAAATACATGGTAGATGTAGCCACTGCAGTCTACGCCGTTAGCAGAAGTTCCGCCCCAAACGTATGGTACACCTTGCATTGATTTTGCATATGCAAGTACGGAAGAACTGTCGCCACTATTATTGCCTGTATTATTATTGTTGTTGTTGTTATTGTTTTGATTGTTATTTTGGTTATTGTTAGGCTTATTATCTACTGCGCCTCCAACTGGTGTTTTAGATAGGTAACGTGTTCCGATATAACCAGTTTGACCGTTGTAGTTAATTTTGCTCCATCCAGAGTTTTCAGAGATTACTTGAACCTTCTGTCCTTGTGGAAGTGCACCTATGATTCTATAATTTGTACCTTCGCCGCTACGTACATTTAGTGCAGAAGCATTAATGTAGTAGTCGCCAATTGCACCTTGGTTAGGTTTTTCAGGTTGTTTTGGTTGCTCAGGAGTAGTAGTACCACCTTTAACGAATTTTACAAATTCGCTACTAACAAAGCCTGTTTTTCCTTGGTAATTTACTTTAAACCAACCGTTTTCAGATCCAACTACGTTTAATGTTGTACCGTTTAAAACACCACCAATTACACTATGGTAAGCAGCAGGGCCTGTACGAACACGTAAAGATGTAGCGTTAACCACGTAAGAACCGCCAGTTTGAATAGTTCCATTATTATTGTTTTGCTCTTGTTTGTTGCCTTCTGTAACGTTTTCGTTAGAACCGCCTTTTGTTACGTAGTCTTTGCTTATATAAGCAGTTTGTCCTGCGTAATTGATTTTGAACCAATCTTGAACTTCGCCAACAACTTGTACTACTTGTCCTTTTGTAACAGAACCTACAGTTGTGTGAGAAGTACTAGGACCTGTACGAACACGAAGGGAAGATACATTTACTGTATAGTTTCCGCTTGCTGGTTTTACTTCTTGGTTGTTATTGTTATTATTCGTATTGTTGTTTGAAGAACCCGCATTAGAAGAAACGCCAGATACGAATTCGCCACTTACATAACCTACTTGTCCATTATGGTTAATTTTCACCCAACCATTTTCTTGTCCAATTACGTTTAATGTTTGTCCTGCATATACACGTCCAGAAACAGAACTAGAAGTGTTAGGAGCTGTACGTACACGTAATACATCAGCAGTAACTTTATTGTTTCCGCCTGTGCTTACATTGTTGTTTGTTGCTCCACTTTTTAATACAAATTCGCCACTAACAAAGCCTGTTTTTCCGTTAATGTTAATTTTGAACCAACCATTTTCTTCGCCAATCACGTTTAGTGATTGACCGTTATAAACGCGTGAGATGATGTCGTGAGAAGTGCTTGATCCCGCACGAACATGTAATACGCTCGCGTTTACCTTATAAGATGAGTCGTTTGATGCAGAAGCTTGGACAGTTGTAGCAGCTTTTTGTGTATTTTGTTCAGGTGCAGCTTGAACACTATCAAGTGTAGGTGCTGCTCCTCCTGCTACAGACACTGCCGCAAGACCGGCAAGATACTTTTTCATAATTTGTCGATTCCTTTCTGTCTGTAATGTAGTGAAGAAATATTTACCAACTGTTAAAAATTCTAAAGAGCATGTCGATTACTGTCAAGACTTATGTAGGAATCTGAATATGACAAAAAGATTACAAAAAAAAATCAAGGCATAAATTTACACCTTGATTTCCATTTAAATGTATATATTGAATATGAAAGGACAGAAATTATTCGTGTTTAAGAAGATGCCATATTGGATTGTAACAAGATTTGATTAAAAGATTTTTGCAGTTTTTTGGTGATAGGCCCAACTTGCCCATCTTGAATCGCGGTTCCATCAAGGTGGGTCATTGGTAAAATTTCAATCGTTGTGCCTGTAAAAAAGCATTCATCTGCTTGATAAACGTCACGAACGCTGAAAAGTTCTTCCTGTACAGGAATGTGAAGAGTATTCGCTAAAGAAAGGACATATTGACGAATAATGCCATTTAGAATAAGGTGATTGGCTGGATGTGTGTAAAGAGTTCTGTTTTTAATTAAAAAGAAGTTGGAATGGCTTCCTTCCGTTACGATACCATTCCTTATGAGAAGTGCCTCTTTACAGCCTTTACGTTCAGCTTTCGTAGCAGCTAGTACGTTTGGTAATAAATTTAATGATTTAATGTCACAGCGTAGCCATCGAGTATCGGGTTCTGATATAGCGCGTATACCATATTCAATCCATAATGCTGGTCTTTCTTTTTTTGTAATATAGGCATAAATTGTCGGAGGGGTGTCATATGAAAATACATGTGTGCGAGCTTGTACACCGCGAGATACTTGCAAATAAATTGTGCCATCTTCGTGGAAATGGTTTCGTTCAATTAATTTGTAAAGTAAAGTGATGAGTTCAGCTTTTGAGAAAGGGAGCGATAATTCTACTTCTTCCATGGATCGATATAATCTTGTTATGTGCGGATCTAATAAGTGAAAATTCCCTTTATATAGGCGAATAACCTCGTAGACACCATCTCCGAATTGCAAACCTCTTTCTTCAAGTTCTATGTACGTTTGTTGTTTTGTTGTATCAATAACTTCATCATTCCAAAGTACAAATTTTTCGTATGCCAATTTCCGTCCCATCCTTTCGTAAGTACGTAAATAACGTGAAACTTTCATTCATGCGAGATAAAAATCACTATAGTAATTTTTATGTAAGCAATTCTCTATATATGACCGTATATGTATTTGTAAATCATAGAGAAGTAAGGACGATTTCCCCCGCATTAACGGGCTGATTAAAGTTTCACTTTACAGCATTTTGTATATACAAATTCGAAAATAAGAAATGAGAATCCTGCTTTTAAATAAAAAAAAGCAACATTCTTATGGAATGCTGCACAAGGAGGGTAGCTATCTTTCATAGGGACATTGTCTCGTTGAATGCTTTGTGTATGGAAACAAAACATGTTGAAAGACAATTATAAGAAAGTAGAAACAAGAGATTTACACATTTCTTTAAGGGATCTTACGAAAGATGAGAGGTAAGAAATATGTAGAACCTTGTTTACATATTTTATTATAGAGATTCTTCATTAACCCTATGTGAATATTTGGTAAAGGTTATGTAATTTTAAAGTTAATGAATATAAGCAGTTGTATGGAAGAAAATAAAAAAAGAGGCTGAGATTACTCAGCGCTCTTCTTTTCTTCTTTAATAGCTGTTTTTACTTCACCAGTTTTGATCTTATTACTTTCAGAGAAGCGAAGTAAGTCACCTTCAATGATTTTATCAGACATGTGCAATTCATTTTGGGCACGATCAATTAGTGGTTGAGATTCTTCTTTCGGTAATTGTACAACTTCGCCAGTAGCACGGTCGTAGAATGTACTGTTTGTGTACATGTATTTATCTGTAATGAAGCTACCGTCACGAAGAACAACAAATCCTTTATTATCAGGTGAGAATACATCATGACCGAATCGAACGTCATTTGTAGAATCTACACCAAGTAAGTTTAGAATAGTTGGTTTAATATCAATTTCACCAGTTGGTTTCGAAATTGTTTTACCTTCTTTTTGACCTGGAACGTGAATAAACATCGGTGTTTTTTGTAAGTTCATATGGTCAAATGCAGTGATTTCTTCTTTTCCTAAGAACTGTGCCATTGCACGGTTATGGTTTTCAGAAATACCGTAGTGGTCACCGTAGAATACGATTACTGAGTTGTCGTAAATACCTTCTGCTTTTAGACGCTCAATAAAGTGTTTCATTGCTTCGTCTAAGTAACGAGCAGTTACCATGTAACGGTCAAATACTCCATCACCAGAATTATATTCGTCGATTAATTTTGTACTGTCATCGTAAGTGAATGGGTAATGATTCGTTAAAGTAAGGAAGCGAGTATAGAATGGTTGCTTCACTTCTTTCAACATATCAATAGATTGATCGAAGTATTCGATATCTTTTAATCCCCAGTTTAATTTTGTTTCCGGCGTAATCTTGTAATCAAGCTCGTTGTAGTAACGATCATAACCAAGTGCTGGATACATAATGTTACGGTTCCAGAATGTTGCGTTGTTTGCGTGGAATACCGACGTGTGATACCCTTGCTGACGTAAAATTTCTGGAGTTGCTGTATATTCATTGTTACCGTGTGTGAAGAATACAGCACCGCGGTCTAGTGGATATAAAGAAGTATCTACTAGGAATTCAGCATCAGATGTTTTACCTTGCCCAGTTTGATGGAAGAAGTTATCAAAGTAATAACTTTCTTTCGTAAATTGGTTTAAGAACGGTGTAACTTCTTGTCCGTTAACTGTTGCGCCAATTAAGAATGTTTGTAATGACTCAAGAGAGACAACAATTACGTTTTTCCCTTTTGCAGTACCGAACATATTTGGATCTGGTTTACTTTGTGTTGTTTTCACGTAGTTTTCTGTTTCTTGTAATTTACTACCGTCAGCGAATGCTTTTTGTGAACTTGATTTCGCTTGTAAGCCAAGATCGTATACTTGGTGTACATATAATCCTAAGTTTTTAACAAGCATAACGCGGTCGAATGAACGTGTTAATAGTTCTGGGCGTTCAGCTTCTGCAAGTCCTAAGTTTGCGAAGAAAATAGCAACTGTTGATACGAAGTATAGAGAACGCATCGGGCGTGCTACACGCTCTGTAGGTGCAAAGTTTTTCATTTTCTTCAATAGAACGAAGAATACGATAATGTCTGCGAATGCAAGAATAATTTTGTAGTTAAATAATTCTTTCACACTAGAACCTAAACTTCCGAAGTTAGATGTTTGTCCGAGTACTGGTAAAGTAACGAAGTCATTGTAGAATCCGTAGAACATTACGTTACCAACAAGAACGATTGTTAAGACAAAGTTAATTCCAAGTGCTATATAGTTACGTTTTTTCCCTTTTGCAAATAATGCAAGACCAACAAGCAGTAATGATGCTGCTAATGGGCTAAGGAATAAAATGAATTCTTGCATGAAAGATTCAAGTTTTAAATCAAAGCTTGTGCGTGTAATAATGTAAGTTTTCAGCCATAAGGCTAAAGCTACGAATACAGTGAAACGCACATTTTGAAATTGCGATTTCAAGGTTTCTTTCATTCATTTCCACCCTTTCTCTATCAGGCTTGGTCGATTTTGGAGCGAAAAATGCTAAAATAAAAAATACATAGTTTTCTTGGCCATAATTAAAGGTTCTATATTCACCCATATACGACTATAACTATGCATACCCTTTTGGTTTCTTTTGTTGCTCATAAGCATAACGTCATTTCTGTATTATACAACAAAATTCATTTCTGAGAAACACTATAACATTTTACATTTTTTGTATAAGATTTGTCACTACCAGAGAAAACTTTAACATTCGTTTATATGTCCGTCAACTAGAAAATATAACAAAGATAGAGCAGAATGTTAAGTGGAAGTGAAAATTTCTTTGTTGAGAAATAAGAAACGAAGATGGATAAGGGTTATCTAGAAATCTATTATATGAAGGAAATCGTGTAAAAATTAACGAACACTTGTTCTTTTTTGGTTTGTTTGTTACAATGAAAGTTCATTGATAGGTTTTGTGTAATTTCCATGAACTTTTACTGATAACATATTGTAGCTTATTTCTTTTTAAAAATAGGGAGGCTTTTACATGAAACAAAAATTTTCAGTTGAAGCGTTTTGGAAGAAAGTAAAACATGTTGCAAAGCAAGCAGGGCAGTCGGTCATTTATACAAGTTTATTACTGTTTTACGTTTTGCAAAGACCCGATGTTCCAAAACGAGTGAAAATTATTGTAATTGGAGCACTTGCTTATTTTATTGCACCGATTGATGCGATTCCAGATTTCATTGCTGGAATTGGCTATACGGATGATTTAGGGGCGTTAACGGCCGCACTAATACAGGTGTCGTTATACGTCAATGAAGATGTGAAAGATAAGGCACGAGTGAAGTTGGCAGAATGGTTTGGTTCGGATATAGACACAACATTTATCGATCAGAAATTAGGTCAATAGGTGAAATCTGTCATAAGGTGACAGGACGAACGTAAGCGAGGAAGTGCATTATGCCATCAGGAAGAACGCATACGAAAATAAACTTAATATCCCTTCCGGTTGTTTTGTTTTTGCTCTTTTCGTATGGATTAACAAATTTTGATTTTTTATTAACTTTTGCAATTGGTTTTTTAGTAGGTACTACATTTTTAACACCAGATTTAGATACGTACAGTAATGCTTATAACAAATGGGGTTTCTTACGTATATTTTGGTATCCTTATAAGAAAGTAATGCCACATCGATCTTTCTTTACGCATACGATTATACTTGGTGATGTGATTCGTATTGCGTACATGTTAATCGTCTTTTCTCCATTTTTATTCCTATTAAATGTAATCGCACTGGATGGTAATTTAATAGAAATTGCGAAGAAACATGAGGTTGAAATTGTAACGTTCTTAATGGGAATTGTTGTGGCAAGTACGCTCCACATTATAGCGGATAAGGTGAATACGCGCCGAAAGAAAATGATGAGAAAAAAGAAGAAACGCAGAAGATAAAGTAACTAATCGGGAAAAGGACCCTTGCAATTTGCAAGGGTCCTTTTTTAAACAAACGTTTGTTTAAAATTAAGCTTTCAGTACTTTAATTCCTTTTACAATGTTCCAGATGAAGTAGTATAAGCTGATGATTCCGCAAATAGCTAAGACAATCATTGCTCCAATTCCAAGTGTTACATCTGGTTGGTCAGATCCTATGCCCATAATTCCTAAAATGGTTAAGCCGATAAATGTAGCGATACTTGGAATGATGTGTGTCCATAGAGCACGTTTTGCGTGTGGCTTTGTTTTAGCGTCTCCTACAATCCAAACGATAATAGGGAATAAGATAGGGGCAAATAGTACACTAAAGTATGATAACGCAGCTAATATTTTATTTCCGTTCATATATATCACCTCATGAATAATGTCTGTTGTTATACTATTATTATGCAATAATTTAGTTAAGCTTTCTATCGATGAACATTACAAGAACATGACGATTTTGTAAGATTTTTTTGTTAAATGATAAAATTTTCAAAAAAATCTTTTTTAATGGAAATTGTTATGGTACAGTATAAATGGAAGTTGTTGAAAACGTTTTCTTAAACGTTTTTTATTTTTAGGCTTAAAGGTATGATGACCTGATAGTCTATTGATAAGATTGTATTTATTTAAAAGGGGATTCTTTAGGGGGAGAGGACAATGAACACATGGACACAAGTTTATGATCCGTTCGGTAATATTTGGATTTCAGCAGCAGTAGCACTTATTCCGATTATCTTTTTTTTCTTAGCTTTAGCGGTTTTTCGCATGAAGGGGTATGTGGCAGGATTTATTACAGTTGTACTTACAGTTTTAGTAGCATTATTCGCTTATAAAATGCCGTTCACGATGGCAATGGCAGCAACCGGGTACGGTTTTTTGTACGGGTTATGGCCAATTGCTTGGATTATCATTATGTCGGTATTTTTATATAAAATTTCTGTAAAAACAGGTCAATTCGATGTGATTCGTGCATCGGTATTATCGATTACGAACGATCATCGTTTACTCGTTATTTTAATTGGATTTTCATTCGGAGCATTTTTAGAAGGAGCGGCAGGGTTTGGAGCGCCAGTAGCGATTACAGCAGCGCTTCTTGCTGGTCTTGGGTTAAATCCTTTATACGCAGCAGGTCTTTGTTTAATTGCAAATACTGCACCAGTGGCGTTCGGAGCGATGGGAATTCCGATTACAGTTGCTGGACAAGTAACAGGTATTGATCCACATAAAATTGGACAAATGGCTGGGCATCAATTACCGTTCCTATCATTATTTGTTCCATTCTTTATCGTATTTTTAATGGATGGATTTAAAGGGGTAAGACAAACGTGGCCTGCGTTACTTGTAGCAGGTAGTTCATTTGCGATTACGCAGTTCATTACAGCGACGTTCTTAGGACCGGAACTTCCGGATATTACGTCAGCACTTGTAAGTTTAGTGAGTTTAGCACTGTTCTTAAAAGTTTGGCAGCCGAAAGAAATTTATCAATCCGGGCAAGCAAATAATGAGGTAGCAGCAACAACGACAGCAGCATCGATGCCGAAATTAACGTTTGGAAAAGTAGTGAAGGCATGGTCCCCATTTATCGTATTAACGGTTATGGTAGTCATTTGGAGCCAAAATTTCTTTAAGGCATTATTTGCTCCAGGAGGGGCTTTAGAAAGTCTTGTATTTAAGTTTGAAATTCCAGGTCTGCATAATCTAGTAATGAAAGCAGAGCCAATTGTAAATAAACCAACGCCTTACGAGGCAATTCTAAAGTTTGATGTATTATCGGCAACTGGAACAGCGATTTTAATTGCTTGTATCATTTCCATGTTTATTTTGAAAATGAATGTAAAAGATGCAGTAGTGACATTTAAAGAAACGTTAAACGAATTAAAAATGCCAATTCTATCTATCGGATTTGTACTAGGGTTTGCATTTATCGCAAACTATTCTGGCCTATCTTCTACGTTAGCGTTAGCATTAGCTGGAACAGGCGGACTATTCCCGTTCTTCTCACCATTCTTAGGCTGGATTGGCGTATTCCTAACAGGGTCTGATACGTCTGCGAATGCACTGTTCTCGAATTTACAAGCCATTACAGCGCAGCAAGTCGGCGTATCTGAAGTGCTTCTCGTTGCAGCAAATACAACAGGCGGTGTAACAGGTAAAATGATTTCCCCGCAGTCGATTGCCATCGCTTGTGCAGCAGTTGGTCTTGCTGGAAAAGAATCGGATTTGTTCCGTTTTACAGTGAAGCATAGTTTATTCTTCGTAATTATTGTTGGTATTATGACGTATGTACAGGCATATTATTTAACGTGGATGATTCCATAAAAAACAAAAGAAATAAACTTTGAATTTTTCAGATTATAGTGTATGATGGGAAAGTATTGAAAATTAAATCAGTGATAAACTAGGGGTGCCTAACGTATGCGTAGGCTGAGAGAGAAGCGCGTGAACTTCTTAACCCTTTGGACCTGATCTGGCTCGTACCAGCGTAGGGAAGTTAACGGCTTTACATAATGATGTCTTTATGAGCCAGGTCCTTATTTTTTTATGGACCTGGCTCTTTTTATTTTGGCATGCGCTGGCCATATCTCGTCCTTGTCACGAACAGGGGGGCAACAAAATTTATGAAACAATCTGTTTCAGCTGAGCAAATTGAATTGAAATCGAGTTTACCAGGGAGTAAGAAAGTATATGTGGATGGACCACGAGAAGGTATGAAAGTGCCGATGCGTGAGATTGAACAAAGCGAAACGAATGGCGTCCCAAATCCACCAATCCGTGTGTATGATACGAGCGGTCCTTATACAGATCCTGCGTATAAGGTCGAGCTGGAAAAAGGCATTCCAACGCCGCGCCACTCCTGGATTATGGGGCGTGGTGATGTAGACGCATACGAAGGGCGTGAAGTAAAACCAGAGGATGACGGTGTGAAAGTGGCTTCGAAACATACACCTGTTTTCCCGCAAATGGATCGTAAGCCGCTTAGAGCAAAGCAAGGTGCAAATGTTACGCAAATGCACTATGCGCGTAATGGCATTATTACGTCTGAGATGGAATACGTTGCGATTCGTGAAGGGGTAGAGCCGGAGTTTGTTCGTAAGGAAATCGCAGAAGGCCGCGCTATTTTACCAGCGAATATTAATCATCCAGAAGCTGAACCGATGATTATCGGGCGTAACTTCCATGTGAAGGTCAATGCAAATATCGGAAACTCTGCTGTATCTTCTTCTATTGCAGAAGAAGTAGAGAAGATGACGTGGGCTACTCGCTGGGGTGCAGATACAATTATGGATTTATCTACAGGTAAAAATATTCATACGACGCGTGAGTGGATTATTCGTAACGCGCCTGTACCAGTTGGAACTGTACCGATCTATCAAGCGCTGGAAAAAGTAAACGGAATTGCAGAAGATTTAACGTGGGAAGTATATCGTGATACGTTAATTGAGCAGGCGGAGCAAGGCGTTGATTACTTTACGATTCACGCTGGTGTATTGCTTCGTTACATTCCAATCACGGCAAAGCGTACGACAGGTATCGTTTCACGCGGTGGTTCGATTATGGCGCAGTGGTGTTTATTCCATCATAAAGAAAACTTCCTATATACTCATTTTGAAGAGATTTGTGAAATTATGAAACAGTACGATGTTTCGTTCTCTCTTGGAGATGGATTACGTCCAGGGTCTATTGCAGATGCAAATGATGAAGCACAGTTTTCTGAGCTTGAAACACTTGGTGAATTAACCAAAATTGCTTGGAAACATGATGTGCAAGTTATGATCGAAGGACCTGGACACGTACCGATGCACTTAATTAAAGAAAATATGGAGAAAGAGCTTGATATTTGTCAGGGCGCGCCGTTTTACACACTTGGGCCACTAACGACAGATATTGCACCAGGTTATGACCATATTACATCGGCGATTGGAGCTGCGATGATCGGTTGGTTTGGAACGGCGATGCTTTGTTATGTAACGCCGAAAGAACATTTAGGTTTACCGAATAAAGATGATGTACGCACGGGTGTTATTACGTACAAAATTGCAGCGCATGCGGCTGATCTTGCGAAAGGACATAAAACGGCTCATCAGCGTGATGATGCACTTTCAAAAGCACGCTTCGAATTCCGTTGGCGCGATCAATTTAATCTATCTTTAGATCCTGAACGTGCGATGGAATATCACGATGAAACGTTGCCTGCAGAAGGGGCAAAGACAGCTCACTTCTGTTCAATGTGTGGACCGAAGTTTTGTAGTATGAGAATTTCACATGATATTCGTGAATATGCAAAAGAAAATGATTTAGAAACGACAGAAGCAATTGAAAAAGGAATGAAAGAGAAAGCAGAAGAATTTAAAGAAGCTGGTAGTCATTTATATCAATAACACGTTACACCTCTTTACTTGATTGATCACACTGTAGTACCTAACTTTATTATAGAAGAATCCCCATTTGCTAAGACGGTAGCAAATGGGGATTCTGTTGTTTATCCCGCTATTTGTGGGCAGTAAGACCCCCACCTCAAAATTCAGCGGAAGCAAAGAAGTTAGGTCGGGGTCGGGCTGCCCGTAAAAGCCCGATTGGTTAGGGCTAATAATCAGTGGGGGATGAACAAAACCCCCACTGATTAAAGTTTCACTTTATAAGGCAAAGAAGAGGTGTACCCAGTAGAATAAGAGGAATAGTGTGACGACTGTTGTGAGCGGGATAACGATAAGGGATACACTTAAATAGTCTTTCCATTTTACTTTAATTTTGTTTTGTTTCAGAATATACATCCAAATGAGTGAAGCTAGCGTACCAATTGGTAGTAATAGTGAACCGATGTCACTACCAATGATGTTTGCGAGATAGATTGTTTTTAATGTGACTGGATCTAGTCCCATTTCTGTTAATGTGATCGTACCAATCATAAGGGCAGGATGGTTATTGAAGACGTTAGAGAGGATGGATACAAGTCCGCCCATCGCAAAGCTAGCATAGAGTAGATGCTGATTCACAACTGGCTCGAGCCATTGTACAAGTGCAGCTGTTAATCCTGCGTTGTGGAGTCCGTAAATAATGACGTACATAGAGAAGGCGAAAATTAAAATGTGCCACGGTGTCTTTTTCAAAATGTCGACAGGATTTGTTCGTAAGTAGTACCATCTCCAAATGAGAAGAACGAGTGAACCGAGTACCGCAACGATTTCAATTGGTATGGATAAGAAGGATGCAACGAATAGAAGACAGCGCATAAGGAAGACAAAACCTAATACTTTTAACATGAATCTTGTCCGTTTTTGTTTCGTATCAACAGAATTATTTCCTTTTAGTGGATGGAAGTTTTTCGTGAAAAAAATTTCTTCAATATCATATGAAGAAACAGGTAATTTTTTCGGAAGTTTTTTCTTCAAAACTGTATACATGAGCCATGACATAAATAATAAGCCTAATGTTGCAGGTACAAACATCATAGCAGTATGCATATAAAGAGTCATATTAACGATATTTAATGCAATTAAGTTTACGATATTACTTACACCAATTGGTGCACTAGACGCAGTAGCGATTAAAGCGCCACTTAATAAATAAGGAATTTGTTGATGTGGTTTTAATTGAAGGTTTTTTAGAAGAAGAATTAAAATTGGAGTTGTAATTAAAATACTGCCGTCGTTATTAAATAAAAGAGTCATAAGAAAACATAGTAATTGAATATACCAGTATAAACGGTGACCGGACCCTTTTGCTAAATTTGCTAGTTTCGCTGCGGACCAATGGAAGAAGCCGAAGCTTTCTAATATAACTGCCATAACAATGGTCGCTAATATTGTTATGGAGGCTCCTCCTATTTTACTAACAATATCTATGACGTCTGGTTTTGATACGATTCCTGTAAAGAGGATAATACCAGCGCCGACCGCTGCTGGCCACGCCTCATTTAAACCTCGAGGCCGCCAAAAGATAACAATCATTGTTAAGAAGAATACAATAATAGTAATCCATATTTCAATGCTCATATTTTGCCTACCTTTCTATTTTCCCTTAAACAGATGTAGCTTGTCTCAAGTTTATATTGGTAGTATATTCAGCAAAAAATAAGAAGAACTAGACGTATAACGAGATGAAGCGAATATGTGTTTTTCATGCTAAAGGACAAGTGTCACTAGTAGTGAAATAACTATTGTGATAGGAGCCTATAAATCGATTGGGCAGTAAGGTAGGAAATGAGATTTATATCGGAAATTTTTAAAATATATCGACTTAACGACAAAATATAATAAGAGGAGTCTATCCCAAAATACCTTTTGGAACAGACTCCAAGGCTATATTATTTTTCCTTCAAAAAAGTACGATCCTTCAAGAATAAATTCCAGAAGAAAATAAATCCTGGTAATAAAATTGCAATCCCAATTGCGTATAGAATGAGCAGTGCATAGAACGTTTCTTTCGTTGTAAAGCTTGTAAATACAGTTACGTCAGGGTAAATAATATACGGTAAATGCGCGACCCCGTAAGCATAGCTTGCAAATGCATATTGAGCGACGACAGCTAAAACAGCAATGCGAGGGAATCCTAGTGTGTTATACTTCTTGTTTGTCCACCAAAGGGACGAGTATCCGATAACGAATAGAACAATAGAAACTGTAAACCATGGGAATTGCTTTATTAATCCTTGCATAAGCCAATGTGTTTCTGGATCCATTACAACGAGAGCGATAATCGCCGTAACAAGTGTTGCAGGGCCAAGTATGATGGCATTCCTTCTATAAAGTTTGTATGCATCTTCTGAACCTTGCTCTCTCGCAAAATCAGCAAGAAAGAGAGAGGAGAGAAATAGTTCAGACGTTAGTCCGAAGAGCATATAACAATAGATAACCGGGCTAGAAAGAAGTTTTCCATACAGGAGTACTTCTCTTCCTTCAGACATTGTAATATACGCTCCCTCTGTAACGGGTAAAACGGTAATTAATAGTGCTGGAATTAAGAGACCAGTAATACCTGAAATAACCCGAAGAAGGTACTGATATTTTGGCAAGGAGTAAGCAAATACCATAAATGTACTACGTACTGCAACGAGTACTAAAATTAACATAACTGGTACGAACATAACGGTTGCAAGAGTAAAGGCCGCTTTCGGAAAGAAGCCGAGAAATGCGACAACGACGAAAACGAGAAACGTATTTGTTACTTCCCAAGTTGGTGATAAGTACCGATTGGCAAGTTTGGCAGCGAGCGTTGGATGTTTTGCGTATACCATGCCCCAAAAACCAGCTCCAAAATCGATGGACCCTAATATACTGTATACGAAAATAAGGGCCCATAAGATGATGATTGCAATACTTTCCTCATGCACGAGAATCGCCTCCTTGGTGTTGTAAATCATTCTTTAATGGATGTCTTCTAAAGAATGTCCGTAGAACAAAGACTGTTAAAATAGCGAGTCCAATATATAAAATGATGAATAAAACAAATAAAGGACCGACGAAATCAGCGCGAGTAGAAGCATCGACTGTACGTTGCATACCATAAATTGTCCATGGCTGACGACCGCTACAACTGAAAATCCATCCGAATTCAATACCGAGCATCATAATTGGTCCGCATGCGGCAGCCCCCCAAAGTAGCCACTTCGGTAGTTCTGTCCCCTTTTTTCGGTAAACGAAGTACCAATATAAGAGAGCAATTGCTGCAACTGCAAAGGTAAACGCAGCAGTGCCGACCATTAAGTTGAACAGTGTATGTGTATAAAATGGTGGCCATGTTTCTTGTGGGAATTCATTTAGACCTTTTACGACAGTGCTAGGGTCTAGTCCCACTAATAAGCTAAGCATGTTTGGAATTTCAAGTGCATAGTTTAGTTCAAGCGTATTAGGATCCACAATCCCGCCAATGGATAGCGGTGCGTGTGATGTCGTTTCAAATAAAGCTTCAGCAGATGCAAGTTTTTCAGGTGAGTGTTTATGTAGGGCGATTGCCGATTCGTGCCCTGAAAGCCACATCGTAGCGCCTGTAATAAATGTCACGACAAGCCCTAATAGTAGCCCCTTTTTATGATAAGCAATTTCACGTGTACTTAAATTTTTCTTCAATAATTTAAATCCAGCGATAGAAGCAATGACAGCCGCACCAGTTGCATAAGCCGTAATAACGACATGGAATGCACTTGTGCCAAAACTCGGATTAAAGAAAGCTTTCCAAGGATCAACGTTAAAAACAGATCCATCTGGATTCATTGAAAATCCTGCTGGTGTATTCATCCATGTATTTGCTGATGTAATAAGAACGGCGGATGCCGTGGCACCAAGCATGACGAAAAATAGCGAGATTAATCTCATAAATGGAGGAAGTTTATCGGCTGCATATACGTAAATCGACATGAATAAAGCCTCCAAAAAGAAGGCAAAAATCTCAATTTGGAAGGGAACAGAAATAACTTGCCCAACAATTTTGGCAAAACCAGGCCAAAGAAGTGAGATTTGCACACCGACAATTGTTCCAGTTGGAATTGCTACACCGAGAAGAATAGCAAACGCCTTTGTCCATCTTTTCGCCATAATGGCATAGTCGGAGTCTTTCTTCCAGTGATAGAGTATTTCGCTTATAAAAATCATCAATGAAAGTCCAACGCCAAGTGTTGCAAAGATAATGTGGAATGCTAATGAAGAACCAAAAAATGCTCTTGCTAATGTTACCGTATCCATATGTAAACTCCTCTTCTTTTTTGCCATTATTTTCTGATTGAATTGGAAGATTTATTCAAAAAAACTACCAAAAATATATATGTATTTAAAAAGTGAATATGATAATATAATGTTGTAATATTTTGAATAGAAAGAAATAAGTAGTTGCTTATATTTTGTTTGTTTTTTGCGCAGGAATCTTTTATAATCTTTTATGCGAACATAAGTTCTGTTTTCGAAAAAGAAGTTTATGTGAAATGGAGAGGGTGTTTTATGTATCCTGAAGTCATTAAAAAGATGGCATTTTCAAAAGAGCATAGAGATTTATTATTGAAGCTATATAATAAAGAAATTACACGTCGTGAATATGATCGACTTGTACAATCGCTATATAAACCTTCTAAAGAGGTTTGTGGGGGATAGAAATGGGGGAGACAATCTAATAGATTGTCTTTTTTAAATTTATGTATGTTCTGATAAAATTAAGGTTAGCCTTACTAGGGAGGTGAAAAGATTGCGGAAACGTTTATATATAGGGATTGGAGTTATCTTCTTAATCGCTCTAGGTGGAATTGTATTTTGGTCAGCTTTACAAGGAAACCGTACAGAAAATTTTATTTTAAGACATATGGTGAATGAAAATGGAACGCTTGCCACGTATCGTTTAGTAGATACTAAGGCAGGTACGGGTGAAGCGAAGGGACGTGAAGCTTTATCAGAATCGGCGGGATTATGGTTACAATATACACTTGATAAAGATGACCAGGCGTTATTTGATGAGCAAGTAAAGGTTATTCAAGATAATTTCGTATATAAGAATCATATCATTTTATGGAAACTCTCTGAAAAGGGAGAGAGGCAGTCAGCTACAAATGCACTTATAGATGATCTTCGTATTATAGAACAATTATATCGTGCTTATGAAATGTATAAGGAAGAGCGTTATAAAAACCTTGCCGATCAATTAAGTGATGCTGTACTTCGTTATAATAAAAAAGATAATTATTATGTTGATTATTATGATGCAGATGCAGGGAAACAAAATAATTTTGTAACAACATCATACATAAATCCGCGTGCATTCTCTTATATGAAGAAGTACGGTAAAGTTTCTGCTCAGCAATATCAGGAAATTGTTCAATTTTTAGCGGATTATCCAAGGCATGGCTGGGCATTCCCAAAAGAATATAAAGAAGATGGTACATTTAAGTACGATAAAGAAGTGAATCTTATTGACCAATCATACGTTGCATATCATCGAAGTTTAGGTGGTCTTTCATCAGCTGCTTATTTGGAATTTATAAAGAAGAGATTCCAGGAGGATGGAAAGCTATACGGTCGTTACAATTTAGAAACGAGAAAACAAACTGTGAATTATGAATCGCCAGCCGCGTATGGACTAACGATTTTGTACGTACTACAAACAGGTGATACAAAGTTTGCGAAGGAATTGTATGATCATATGTCCACATTCCGAAATGACAACGTATTTAGTAGATATTATGGTGGATATGTAACAGGTGAAAATAATAATACGCATATTTTTGATAATGTACTACCACTTTTAGCTGAAATGGAATTAAAAAAGAGTGACCAATAAAAGGTGCCACCATATGAGGGTGGCACCTTTTATTGGTTGATATAATTTTGCGTCCTAATATTAGAGAAGTAGTCAATCACGAATTCACGGAATTGCTGAGCTGTTTTTGATAAGTATCGCTTTTTTGACCAACTTAATCCGATGGTTCGCTTACAAGCGGGTTCAATAATACGCAACTTGTTTGCTGCTAAAGTAGAGTTTTTTAATAAAGTTAAATTTGGAACAAAAGCGATGCCGAGACCTTGCTTAATGAGGTCGCTAATCACTGTCGGTTCATCTACTTCAAAAGCAATATGCGGAGTGAAACCAGCTTCTTTACAAAATTCATCCGTTAAGTGCCGAAATCCATAGCCAGTATTCATACTAATAAACGGTTCGTCTTTTACTTCATGCAGGTGGATACTTTCGCGGTTTGATAACCGATGGCCTGAAGGAACGACTAAGAAAATTTCTTCTGTAATAAGTGGTTCCCAAACAATTTCTTCTCCTTCAACTGGTACAGAGGAAAGACAAAAGTCAATTTCCATATTTTCCAGTTGTCGTTTCATAGAAGGAGTAGACGCAAGAAATTGCTGGAATCGAACATTAGGATGTTCTCGTAAAAAAGAACCTAGTAGTTCTGGTAATATTCTTGGAATAGAAACGGCCATTGTAATAGAGCCTTGTTGTAATTCGGCTAAATCTTTAATTTCTCGTTCCCCTTCACTTAATTCATGAAAAATACGTTCTACCCGTTTTAAAAATACTTTTCCGAAAGAATTTAAAGTAATCTGTCGGCCTTGGCGATCAAATAAAGGGACGCCTAAATCCTTTTCGAGTCTAGCGATTGTTTTGCTGAGTGAAGGTTGCGCGATATGCAATTCTTCAGCTGCCTTTGTCATATGTTCTAGTCGTGCAACTGTCTGAAAGTATTTTAACTGGAGCAGTTCCATTTCGAATCTCCTTTCTATAGACCAAAAGGAATGAATTGATAATTAAAGATGTATTATACAGTATGGAAAGTGACGTGTATAGTAAATCTGTTAAACCATTGTAATGGTGTGAAATTAGGAGAAGGAGTATGTTTCATGAAAGGAATTCAACTTATATTTAAAGATTGGAAAGCGATGTGGCACCATAAACATGGACGTATCGCTTTAATTTTTTTATTAATCGTTCCGTTAATTTATTCAGGATTCTTCTTGGCTGGATATTGGGATCCGTACGGAAAATTAGATAAATTACCTGTTGCAGTTGTGAATTTAGATAAGGGTGCTGTGATGGATGAAAAAACAATTCATGCAGGAGACGATTTTGTTAAAAATTTAAAAGAGAATAAGGAACTGGCTTTTCATTTCGTATCAGAAAAAAATGCTGATGAAGGGTTAAAAGAAGATAAATATTATATGGTTGTTACGATTCCAGAGAATTTCTCTAAAAAGGTAAGTACACTTATGGATGAGAAACCAGAGCCAGCAAAGTTACAGTACAAAGTAAATCCAGGTAAAAACTTTGTAGCAGCTCAAATTGGAACGACAGCTGTTGAAAATATGAAAACAAAAATCTCAAATAGTATTACGAAATCTTATACAGAGGGTGTCTTTTCAAAGTTTCAAGATTTGGCACAAGGATTGAGTGATGCAAGTAATGGGGCTGAGAAGTTACATGAAGGAACGACCGATGCAAAAAATGGAGCGAATCAGCTTGCGGATGGTATTGATCGTTTAAGTGATGGGACATCGAAATTGAAAGAGGGAAGTGAAAAGCTTGCATCCAGTCAATCTGCTTTAACCGGGGGGGCAAATGAGCTGAGTCAAGGAGTGACATCACTTCATAGTGGTATGGAGTTATTAGCACAAGGTGAAAAAACGTTACAATCAGGAGTTAGTGAATTAAGTGCTGGTACAAATGAATGGGTGAGTGGAAGTGAGAAGCTTGCTGAAGGCCAAGTAAAAGCGGATGGTGCAGCTAATAGTGTAAAACAACAATTAGAAGAGTACGTGAAAAATCATCCAGAAGTGCAGCAAGATCCCGCTTTTCAAAAAATTGTTGCTACGTCTAATGGACTAGCTAAAGCAACAAGTACTTTAAATAATAGCCAACAACAATTGACACAAGGAGCGAAGAAGCTTACTGAGGGTCAACATAAGATTGAAGAAGGCATGAATACATTCGGAGTTAAGTTAAATGAAGCTACTGCTGGAACGAAAAAGGTAGCAGATGGTGCATCGAATTTAGCTGATGGATTTACGAAGTGGGGAAATGGATTTACAACAGTACAAGAAGGTGTAAATCAGCTTGCGAGTGGTGGAACGGAGCTGAATAACGGTGCTAGTAAATTAACAAATGGACTTGTTAAACTTGATGATGGTGCGAAAGAACTTTCTACGAAATTGGGAGAGGGCGCAGAGAAGATAGCGGATGTCCGTAATGATGATGCACGCAATACGATGTTCTCAGAGCCAGTTCAGTTAGTGAAGTCAACAGTTTCTGACGTTCCTAACTACGGTTCAGGCATTGCACCATATTTCTTATCACTTGCATTTTATGTTGGCGGAATTATGGCATCGAATATTTTACCTCTTGGCCGCAGACAAAATATGAAGGTAAGCGGAACGGTACATTTTATTAATAAATTAGGATTGGTATATTTAATTGGACTTATTCAAGCGCTACTCGTAGATGTAGTTGTGCTAGGTGTTATGAAACTAGAAGTTGCGAGTGTGCCACTCTTTGTTTTATCAAGTATTGTTATTTCCTTTACGTTCATGACATTTATTCTTATGTTAGTAACAGTATTTGGTCTTGTTGGAAAGTTCTTAGCGGTAACGCTTCTTGTCCTGCAATTAGCGACGAGTGGAGGTACTTTCCCAGGAGAATTAAACATAGCTGTGCTTAGCAAAATTGGACAGTTTCTCCCAATGTCCCATTCTCTTAGAGGATTACAAGATGTTATCTCTTTAGGAGATTGGTCGCAATTACAAATGCAAATTTTAATATTGTTATGTTATCTCGTTGTTGTCGGTGGAATTGCTTGGATCACGAGCCATATACAGCATAAAGAAACGAATGCAGAACAAGTTTCTTAAAATGAAATAAGCTATCCGATTTTTTCGGATAGCTTATTTTTTATTTACGTTCCATTACTGCAAAGTAATTATTTTCATTATCAGCAAAGTTGAATGCTCTACCAGTAGGTAAATCTACAACCTGTCCAACTGTGACATTTTTCTCTGAAAGATCTTTATACAGTTGATCTAAGTTATTAGAGAAGAACATAAGTGAAGGAGTACCTAAGTTTAATTCAGGTTGCATCTTCGCGATTAACGCTTTATCGTGAAGGACGATGCTTGTTCCTGCTTCTTTCGCCGGCGCAATTTCAATCCAGCGGAATCCGTTTCCGTTATTTTCTTCCGCAATGATTTGGAACCCTACTTTTTCTGTCCAAAATTGTACTGTTTCGTCTTGGTTATTTACATATAGCATAATTTGTCCAACTTGATTAATCATAGGTGTCTCTCGCTTTCTTTTTATATGCGTATCATTATATCAAATATATGGCTTGAATAGTTTTTTATGATTTTTTCGGAATACAACCTTCGTCCATTTCATCTTTGTTGTAGGAGAAGGCCCTGTAATCCAAGTATGAAATGGTATTGTGCTACAAATGACCATTGTTGAAATAGAGATAATAGCCGTTAACACAAATAGTAATAGGCTATATAATATAGTATTTTCTTGCAGTGTGAATAAAGAAAGAATCTTTGTGCATAGTTGCAAGAAGAATAAGTGAGCTAAATAAGCACCATACGTGTAATTTCCAATGAAACGTAACGTTTTATATAAGAAACCACGACGCTGTACTATCATAATAGATAACACATACAGTATGATAATTTCGCATACGATATATAAAAACATAGATGGTTTTAAATAGGTAGAAACAGTTAAATGAATAGAGTTTGCTCCGTAAAAACTAAACAACTCATAATTGATGAATAAAAATAAGATGAAAAATAATATTGTTATAAGCGGGATATGTTTCATGACGAATAGACGCCAAGTTTTTAGTGCTACAGCGGCAATGCCACCCATAACGAAATAGAATGAGTAGAATAGAAATGATCGATCTGTATAATGTAAAATTGTTGAACTTGTTAATTTTTCTCCATTAAAAATATAGTGAGAAGAGAACCACATTAATAGAAAATATAGGCACGCGAAAAAGGTCATATATTTATATATGTCTTTTTTATTTTCTGTTCGTTTTTGAAACCAATAAAAAAGTGTGCATAGTAAAGGGAACAATAAGTGAATTTGGAACATCATAATAACGTACCAAAGATGGGGCGCGGCTGTTCCGAGTAATAAACTTTTTATTCCACTTTGTAACGTAATAAGATCGTTTGTTGTTAATAGGTAAAGAATAGACCAAAAGAAATAAGGAATGAGTAAGTGTGTCGCTTTTTCAGAAATATATTCTTTATATACTAATTGCTTCGTATAGTGCCGAATTAAGTGAAATCCAACGATAAATATGAATGCTGGTGCTGAGAATTTTGCAAGGTTGAATAGCATGCCCATAATGAGAGATTGCTCAAGTAAGACATTTCCTTGATTCATTGTATATAATAAGGAACTTTGCAAAACAACAGCGAGAAATGCAATGCTTTGCAAAACTTTAAATTCTGGTGCGCTTTGAGTCATTATTTCCATCTCCTTTTCCATACATGATTATAGTACGGAGAATGGATAATGGATGTGGAATATTTGTGAAGATTGTAACAAATTTGTGGCGAGAGGAGATATCAACTTATTAACAAATAACGACAAAAAGAGGATGCTCTAAACGAGCATCCTCTTTCTATCTATTAAGCAAATTTGTTTTTGATCCAATTCTTACCTTCTACAAGGCGAGCTGTCATTACCGCACAAGCGTTATCTGCTGTTACGTTTAACATCGTTGCAGGTGGATCAATGATTGTACTAATTGCTGCAATAATTGGCAATGCTTCTGGCGGGAAACCGTATAGAGATACGATTAACATTTCACCAATCATACCACCGCCTGGAATAGCACCCATTACTGTTCCTACTAATAAAGAAACAACAAGTGCGATTGCTAATGTTTTCGGTCCTTCGAATTCCATGTTGAAAATACCGAATAAGAAAGCAATTTTTAATACGCCGCCTAAAACAGATCCATCTTTATGAAGTGTAGATCCAAGAAGGACAACTGTTTCACGAACGTCTGAAGAAATACCCATTTTCTTCGTTGCTTCTAAGTTAGCTGGAATACTTGCGGCACTACTACAAGTTGCAAGTGATGTAACTGTAGGAGAGACCATGTTCTTCCAAAATACTTGTACACCTTGTTTGCGACCTGCAAGGTATGCATAGAACGTGAAGAATACAAAGAAGTAGATAAGAGAAGCTGGATAGTATACCATTGCTGCTCGGAAGTAAGTTCCAAGAAGTTGTGGTCCGAATTCACCAACTAATGCTGCGAAGTAAGCAGCAAGTCCGATTGGAGCGTAGTACATAATGAAAGATACAACTTTCATTGAAATTTCTGCACCAGCTTGTAGGAATGTAGCGAATGGCTTTCCTTTTTCGCCAACTGCTGAAGTTGCAATCCCCATTAAGATAGAGAAGAAAATAAGAGCTAACATATTTTCACGAGATAGTAACTTCGAGAAGTCAGATACTGTTAAAATACCGACGATTTGATCTGCAACACTAACAGCTTTGCCGGCTTTGTCAGGTTGTGTTAGTTCTAGTACAACACCTTGTGCTGGCGGGAATACTTTCACGACAATAATCATAAAAATAGCAGCTAAAATACTTGTAAATAAGAAAGTCCCAGCCATACTAGACATAATTTTACCGAAACGTTTTAATCCATCCATATTAGCAATAGACGATGCGATGCTAAAGAACACTAGAGGTACAACAATCGTAAACATTAAGTTTAAGAAAATATCACCAAGCGGCTTTAAAGCAACTGCATCGGCACCCATGAAATAACCAATGAAACCACCAATTAGGATAGAAGATAATAAAATAAGTGGAAAGCGATATGCCTTCATAAATATATCCTCCTATCAATTAAAAAATCATACTGAATCATTATAGCGAGTTAGAGTCCTCTTTACTAGGAGAATACGGATAAATGGAATAGCGTGAAAACCAAGAAATTTTTGTTTTTAAGCTCGGCATACAGCAGGAAATCTAGACATATATATTTGTAACCTAGTGGTGGCAAGGGATGCACCATAACTTAGGTTTAGAAAAAAGGGGAGGGAAGCGGAATGAATATTTTGCTTTGCTGTGCAGCGGGAATGTCTTCCAGTTTGATTGTTACAAAGATGGAGAAAGCAGCAGAGGCAAGAGGGATAGAAGTGAAAATCTGGGCAGTATCAGGTTCTGAAGTGAATAGTCATATTGATAAAGCTGATGTCCTTTTACTTGGACCGCAAGTACGTTATTTATTACCGAAAATGAAAGAATTATGTAAGGAGAAAGGGGTACCTGTTGATGTTATTCAATCCGTCCATTACGGACTTTGTAATGGAGAAGCTATCTTGCAAGCAGCTTTGTCAATGAAACCATGAGGAGAGTGGGATAGATGATACGATTTTTAGAGAAGTATGTGATGCCGGTGGCAGGGAAGGTTGCAGAGCAGAGGCATTTACAAGCAATTCGAGATGGAATTATTTTAACGATGCCTTTCTTAATTATTGGATCGTTTTTCCTCATTATTAGTGCACTGCCGATACCGGGATATAACGAGTTTATGGCAGGTTTGTTTGGTGAGAATTGGCAGAGAGCTTTAGGGTATCCAGTTAGTGCAACTTTTAATATAATGGCTTTAATAGCTGTTTTTGGAATCGCTTACAGGCTTGGAGAGTATTATAAAGTGGATGCTTTAGCATCCGGGGCATTGTCGCTTGTGACGTTTTTACTTGCGACTCCATTTCAAGTTGCATATATTATACCAAGTACAAAAGAGAGTGTACTTGTAGAAGGCGCTATCCCAGCTGCATTAATGGGAAGCCAAGGGTTATTTGTAGCAATGATTATTGCACTTATATCTACTGAACTTTATCGGTTTATTGTACAAAAAAAGATAATTATAAGGATGCCAGAGACAGTTCCACCAGCTGTCACGCGTTCATTTGCGGCACTTGTTCCAGGTTTTATTGTTGTAACAGTTATTTGGATTTTACGCTTAATTATAGAAAATACTTCTTTTGGCAGTATCCATAATATTGTAGGACAAATTTTACAGGAACCACTTAGTGTACTTGGTGCTAGTCTTTGGGGCGCAATAATAGCAGTTATTCTCGTTCATGTTCTTTGGTCGTGTGGAATTCATGGTGCTACTATTGTTGGTGGTGTAATGAGCCCTGTTTGGTTGTCTTTAATGGATCAAAATCGAGTTGCTTTTCAAGCTGGGCAAGATGTACCAAATACCATTACGGCACAGTTTTTTGACTTATGGATTTATATGGGCGGTTCTGGTGCAACGCTGGCTCTAGTTGTCGGAATGTTACTATTTGCACGAAGTCAACAATTAAAAAGTTTAGGGAGATTGTCAATCGCGCCTGGTATATTTAATATTAATGAGATGGTAACTTTTGGTATGCCAATTGTAATGAACCCAATTTTATTAATTCCATTTATATTGGTTCCAGTTGTGTTAACAATTGTTTCTTACTTTGCAATGGAATGGGGATGGGTCGCACGTCCGAGTGGGGCGGCTGTACCTTGGACGACACCTATTCTTTTCAGTGGATATTTAGGATCGGGTGGGAAAATTTCAGGTGTTGTTTTACAACTCGTCAACTTTGCGCTTGCATTTTTCATTTATTTACCGTTCTTAAAAATATGGGATAAACAAAAAGTAGCAGAAGAAAAGGGGGAGTAAAGAAGTAAAATGGATACGATAGAGACGAAAGCTTTTCATTTAATTTTGCATGGAGGAAACGCGAGAAGTTGTTCAATGGAAGCAATTGATTGTGCGAAGCGTGGGGAGTTTACAGAAGCAGAAGCTAAATTACAAGAAGCGCTAGAGGAATTAAAAGAGGCGCACCGTGTACAAACGGAGCTTATACAGAAAGAGGCTGGTGGCGAAAAGACCGAAGTTACTCTTTTAATGGTACACGCGCAAGATCATTTAATGAATGCAATTACAGTGAAAGAATTAGCGAGTGAGTTTGTAGAGTTATATAGGAAGATGTCGGTGGATGAATGAACCTTGCTTATGCAAGGTTTTTTTATCCCGCATTAACGGGCAGTAAAACTCCCACCTCAAAATGTGGCTGGAGCAAGGAAGTTAGGAGGGAGCTTAACTGTCCGTAAAGGCCCGATTGGTTCAACTAATAATTAGTGGGAGATGAACAAAACCCCCACTAATTAAAGTTTCACTTTATGTATATGCCTGTACCATCAGTGGAATGTTCATCCCACTGATGGTATTTACAATCCTCCTTTTTCCGGATGAGTAAGAGTTATAATTAATCGGCAGTAACAATTTCTCCTATACCACGAATTAATCTTTTTATATGCATCCGCTCCGGTTTTAATATATTTACGATATAATCAATCGCAATTTGTGGTTCAACGGTTGTACCGCAAGTATAACAGTCAATAGCTGCAAAATTTTGTTCCGGGTAAGTGTGAATGGAAAGATGGCTTTCTGATAATAACACTAATACAGTAACACCATATGGCTGGAATTCTTTTTTACTTACGTTTAAAACATGGGCACCAGAGCAATCTGCAGCTGTAACTAAATGATATTCTAAAAAGTGCGTATCATCTAGTAGAGAAAAATCTACTCCCCATAAATCTACTATTATATGCTTGCCAAAAGTAGAATATTCCATAGGCAACACTCCTTACTATAATATCGTCAAAACTTCATTTCCTGTTTGTAGCATTGATGTAGGATAAGGTTCGATTCTGAATTTAAAAGAGCGAGGTTGCGTTGTTCTAGATGTTCTTCTTTAAATTGAAATAAAGGAAAAAGAAGAGCAGGCAAGGTTCGAGGAGTTGGTACTACATATAATTGTTCAATTTGATCTAGTACATAGGCAGAATTAGCAGCGATATGAAATCCCCAGTCAGTTCCAAAAGAAGGAACGATTGTATGATAACTTTTCACAGTTAGTCCAGCATGTTCAATTGTATTACCGATGCTCCAGTATACTAGAGGTGCATCAGCAGGTGAATTAGATTGGCAGACGAATGCGCCATCTTCTGTTAAGAATGTAGCTATACGAGCAAAAAGTTCGCTTGTATATAAAGTACTTAACAACTCTGTCGCTGGGTCTGGGAAATCAATAATGATTACATCGTATAAAGAGGAAGGAGAGCTTAAAAACTCTTTTGCATCGCATACGTGTGTATTTACACGATTATCAAAAAATGCACTTTTGTTTAAAGAAACTAATTCTGGAACATTACGAGCCATATCAATCATCGATCCATCTAAGTCAACAAGGTCTACATGTAGTACAGTTTCATATTTTAAAACTTCTCGCAGGGCAAGACCATCGCCACCGCCTAATATGAGAACACGTTTTGGATCAATTACTTTTGACATAATTGGATGTACAAGTGCTTCATGATAAATTTGCTCATCGACGGAGCTGAATTGTAGTTGCTTGTCCAAGTATAAGCGAATATCGTTTACTTGGACTAAATTAATATTTTGATAATTACTCTTTTCTTTAAATAAATTTGTATGTTCACCAGCTTGTATTTCCTTTAGAGAAATTTCATCCCACACATCTAAGTTGTGTGAATCTGTGGGTACTATAATTACATTTTCTGATTGTACTTGTTTATCCTGTTTATCTTGTTTGTCTTGTGTATCGTGCTTGTCCTGCTGTTCTAGTTCAAATTTGTCAGAGTCTACTTCAGAACGCTTGTCTTTTTTATAGCTTTTTATTCTATAAATCTTTATTTTGCTTTGTTTTCTATGTTTTGGCATAGGAATCTCCTTTCGAATTGTGTTATTTTACTCTATTCTATGTAATCTAGTAGAATTTGCTTGGACAATAGATAGAAGAGTGTGTTCAAGAGCATGTTGTTTTTTTACTAGATTCTACGATGAAAGATTTTTTAGTGTTTTTTTATGTTAAGCATAACTAGACAACTAAACACTAATCTATTTTCATACAGTTATGTGTTAAAAGCGTGTTGTTTTATAACACACTGTGTGTTTTTTGAGTAACACACTAATTGAAAGCGTTAACACACAAAGAAAACAGTCGAAAAAGTGCTGATTTTAGTGGTTTTAAAAAGTTGGCACGCTAATTGCATTAATAAATAGCGTAAAGAAAAATAAATAAAACATAAATTTTTTATACTACACAAGGGGGATTTTCAAATGAATATTTTATTATGTTGCTCAGCAGGGATGTCTACAAGTTTACTAGTTACAAAAATGGAAGCGGCCGCAAAAGCTCGCGGTCTAGAAGGAAAGATTTGGGCTGTATCTGGGGATGCAGTAAAAACAAATATCGATCAAGCAGATGTATTATTACTAGGACCACAAGTTCGTTACATGCTTTCTTCAATGAAAACGCTTGCTGACGAGAGAAACGTTGGAATCGACGTTATCAATCCAATGCACTACGGCATGATGAATGGAGAAGCAGTTTTAGATCACGCATTAACACTTAAAAAATAATTAGGGGGGAAGTAAAATGCAAAAGTTTATTGCATTTATGGAGAAGTACATGGTTCCGATTGCTGGTAAAATCGGATCGCAACGTCACTTAGCTGCGATCCGAGATGGATTTATTGCAGTTATGCCACTTATTTTAGTTGGTTCGATGGCAGTACTAGTTAATGGTTTACCGATTCCAGCATTCCAAAATTTTATGAAAGATTTATTCGGTGAAACTTGGACACAAATTGGTGCTGGTATGTGGACAGGGTCCTTCGGGGTATTAGCTCTGATGGTGGCGGTTACCATAAGTTATAACTTAGCAAAATCTTACGGTGTTGATGGATTGTCAGCAGGTATTATTTCGTTTGGTGCATTAATTATTCTTACACCAACAACACCAAAAGAAGCTGGAATAAATATGCTTTGGACAGGCGCACAGGGTTTGTTCGTTTCACTTATTGTCTCCATACTCGTAACGGAGATATTCCGCTTCTTTGTTCAAAGAAACATTACAATTAAAATGCCTGACGGTGTACCACCAGCAGTAATGAAATCTTTCGCTGCTTTAGTTCCAGCATTTGTGATTTTAACAGGTATTGCAAGTATTCAATTAGCAGTAAAACTAGCAGGTACAAGTGTTCATGAGTATATCTTTAATACATTACAAGTTCCATTACAAGGTTTAGCGGGTACGTTACCAAGTGCAATCTTTATTGCGTTATTAGTACATGTACTTTGGTTCTTCGGTTTACATGGTCCAAATATTGTTGGTGGTATTATTGAGCCACTTTATTTACCAGCATTAGAGAAAAATATTAAGTTATTCCAAGATGGTACATCTGCATTTGATGTTCCAAACATTATTACAAAACCATTCTTTGATACTTTCGTATATCTTGGTGGTTCTGGTGCAACATTAGCGTTTTTAGTAGTTGTATTAATTGTAGCGAAAAGTGCACAATTACGCGGTGTATCTCGTCTATCAATTGGACCTGGTGCATTTAACATTAACGAACCAGTAATCTTTGGTACACCAATCGTATTAAATCCAATTTTATTCATCCCGTTCGTATTAACACCTGTTGTGTTAGTTATTACATCTTATACAGCAATTTACTTAGGATGGGTACCAAAAACAGTAGCGATGGTTCCATGGAACGTTCCACCAATTATTAGTGGGTATCTTGTAACAGGTTTACATCCTTCTGGTGCGATTTTACAATTATTCAACTTTGTTGTTGCAATGGCGATTTACTTCCCATTCGTTGTCGCATGCGATCGTTCAGTTATCCGTACTGAGAAAGCAGCACAAGAAAATAACAACTCTGTACCTATGTAACATAGTAATTGTTCTCATAGACAACGATACCTGTGAGAACAATTACCTTTATATCATGTTCAAAAAGATGAAAAACATCTATATGAACACTAAACTATCATTAATAAATTCATACTTTAATAGACATGTTCAAACTGAAGGGGTATTTAAATCGGTTGAACCTTATAGAGAGGGCGGTAATTATGATGACTACAGCAGAACAAATTCCATTCCAATTGATTTTAAATAGTGGTAACGCACGAAGCTTTGCGATGGAGGCACTTCAATTTGCCAAACAGGGGAAAATGGTAGAAGCAGATGAAGCGATGGTAAAGGCGAAAGAAGCGATTAATGAAGCGCATCATTTCCAAACAGAGCTCATACAATCAGAAGCAAGAGGAGAAAAAACAGAGGTTAGTGTTCTTTTAATTCACGCACAAGATCATTTAATGAATGCGATTACAGTGAAAGAATTAGCAGCAGAGTTTATCGATCTTTATAAAAAGCTTGAAGCGAAAGGGGAATAAAGCATGACTGGAATTAAAATTGCTACAATCGGCGGTGGATCTAGTTATACACCAGAGTTAATTGAAGGATTTATTAAACGTTATGATGAGCTTCCTGTTCGTGAAATTTGGTTAGTAGATATTGAGGCAGGAAAAGAAAAGTTAGAAATTGTTGGTAACTTAGCGAAACGTATGGTGAAAAAATCTGGTTTACCAATCGAGGTACATTTAACACTTGATCGCCGTGAGGCATTAAAAGATGCAGACTTCGTAACAACACAACTTCGCGTTGGTTTATTAGAAGCACGTGCAAAAGATGAAGCAATCCCATTAAAATATGATGTAATCGGTCAGGAAACGAATGGTCCTGGTGGTTTATTCAAAGCACTGAGAACGATTCCTGTTATTTTAGATATTTGTAAAGATATGGAGGAGCTTTGTCCGAATGCATGGCTAATTAACTTTGCGAACCCAGCTGGTATGGTAACAGAAGCTGTCCTTCGTTATACAAATATTCAAAGAGTAGTTGGTCTATGTAACGTTCCAATCGGAATCCGCATGGGTCTTGCAAGATTACTTGAAGTAGATGCAAGTCGTGTCCACGTTGATTTTGCAGGTTTAAATCATATGGTATACGGACTAGATGTATACTTAGATGGCGTAAGTGTAATGGATCGTGTGTTAGAGCTTGTAACAGATCCGGAAAAGCAAATTACGATGGAAAATATCGCAGCGCTTAACTGGGAACCAGACTTTATTCGCGGCCTTCGTGCAATTCCATGTCCATATCATCGTTATTACTACAAAACACGTGAAATGTTAGAAGAAGAAAAAGAAGCTTCTGTTGAAAAAGGTACACGTGCAGAAGTAGTAAAACAATTAGAAAATGATTTATTTGAGTTATATAAAGACCCGAATTTAGATATTAAACCACCACAATTAGAAAAACGTGGCGGCGCTTATTATAGTGACGCAGCATGTAGCTTAATTACGTCTATTTACAACAATAAAGGTGATATCCAGCCTGTTAATACACGAAACAACGGAACAATTGCAAGCTTACCAGATGATTCTGCTGTTGAAGTGAACTGTATTATTACGAAAGAAGGTCCAAAACCAATTGCGGTCGGAGATCTTCCAGTACCAGTTCGCGGTTTAGTACAGCAAATTAAATCATTTGAGCGCACAACAATTGAAGCTGCTGTTACAGGTGATTATCATAAAGCGCTGCTTGCTATGACAATTAATCCACTTGTACCATCAGATACAGTTGCAAGACAAATTTTAGATGAAATGTTGGAAGCACATAAAGAATATCTTCCGCAGTTCTTCAAAAAGGTAGAGAAGTAAAAGCGGCGCTATTTAGCCCGCTTTTTTTATTCTATCCCACTTTAATGGGCAGTAAGACCACTACCTCAAAATTCAGCGAAAACAAAGAAATTAGGTGGGGGATCAACTGCCCATAAAAGTCCGATTGGTTCAACTAATAATCAGTGGGGGGGGGAGAAAACCCCCCACTGATTAAAGTTTCACTTTATTAGGAGGTATTACGATGATTAAGTTAATTGTAAACGCAGATGATTTCGGTCTTACAGAAGGTACAAATTGCGGCATTATTGATGGGCATATAAACGGACTTGTAAATTCAACGACGATGATGATGAATATGCCAGGAACAGAGCATGCGGTACGCTTAGCCAAAGAGTATGAAACGCTAGGAGTAGGAGTACATCTTGTATTAACGGCAGGAGAACCACTTCTTGGAGACGTACCATCACTTGTAAGTAGCGATGGATTGTTTCATAAACAAGGTGTCGTAAGGGAAGGAAATATAAATCCAGAAGAAGTTGAGAGAGAGTGGACTGCTCAAATTGAGAAATTCCTATCTTACGGATTAACACCAACTCATTTAGATAGTCATCATCATGTGCATGGTTTACCGATTTTACATGATGTTCTTGAGAGATTAGCGGCTACATATAATGTTCCGATTCGTCGTTGTGAGGAAGATAGAGCGGTGCGCCCATTTTCTGATGTGTTTTACAGTGACTTTTATGCGGATGGTGTGACGGAAGATTACTTTGTGAAGTTAAAAGAAAGAGTACAAGGTGAACAAACGGTAGAAATTATGGTTCATCCAGCTTATATTGATCCAGAGCTTGTGAAGCGTTCTTCTTACGTAATGGATCGTGTGAAGGAATTGCGTATTTTAACAGAGAGCGAATTACCAGAAGGAATAGAGCTTGTGAAGTTTTAATAGAAAAACGACGGCTACATCATGCCGTCGTTTTTTATTTATAAAATGGATAGAGCACATCCGCCAAATGCCCCGAGTATAACGATAACCCAAGGTGGTGTTTTCCAAAAAGCGAGCAAGCAAAATAGAAGAGATGCAAAAACAAAATCTACAGAGTTCATAATTGTGCTTGTCCAAATAGGATCATAAAAAGCTGCTAGTAAAATACCGACAACAGCTGCATTGACTCCAAGTAGTGCGCCTTGTATGAATGATATTTTTCTCACGCTGTTCCAAAATGGTAAAACACCAATAACGAGTAAGAAAGCAGGGAAGAAAATTGCAATTGTTGCGAGTAATGCCCCAAGCGTCCCGTTTAACACTGCTCCTATATAAGAGGCGAATGTAAACAGTGGTCCTGGTACTGCTTGTGTTAATCCGTATCCAGCTAGGAACTGTTCTTTCGTCATCATTCCGTTTTGTACGAACTCACCTTCAAGAAGAGGCAGCACGACATGTCCTCCTCCAAATACAAGTGCGCCAGAGCGATAGAAACTATCAAATAAAGCGATGTAATAAGAGAACGGTCTTAATATTGGTAGCAGTAGTAATAGTCCAAAGAATAAGACGAGACAAGAAACTGCTATCTTTTTTGAAATAGGTACTTTTATATGTTGAGATTGGCTAATTGGTTGGTTGCGATATAACAACCAGCCGATAAAGCCACATATTATGATGAGGGTGACTTGTGTCCAACTACTTGGCCATAATAAGGCGATTGCGGCAGTTACAATCGCAATCGTTGCACGATTTCGATCTGGAGTTAACTTCCGCGCCATTCCCCATATGGCATGAGCGACAATAGCGACTGCTACAAGTTTTAGTCCATGAATCCAGCCAGCACTTCCAAGATCGAACTGATTAAGGAATGAGGCGAAGAAAACCAAAACAAGCACAGACGGTAAAGTGAATCCAATCCATGAAATAATAGCTCCTAATAGCCCGCCCCGTAATAATCCAACCCCCATACCGACTTGACTGCTGGCAGGACCGGGAAGGAATTGACATAGTGCTACTAAATCTCCATAGCTTCGTTCATCCATCCATTTTCTTTTTTGCACGTATTCGTGGTGGAAATAGCCGAGATGAGCGACAGGACCGCCGAATGAAGTAAGTCCTAATTTAAATGAGACGAGAAAAATCTCTAATAATGTATGAAAAGTGTATTTGTTAGTTTTCAATGGAACCTCCTATAATGTTTTTCTATGTGCATTATACAAGAGACTTTCAATCTACAGGAACAATTACAATGTAAAGATTTTGTGAATCTTTTCTTTGTAATTAAAATTGAAAAAGTCATAAATGATTATGTCTAAACCATAAAGTAGTAGAAGTAGTGCTGGGAAATTTATATAAGGAGAATGCCTTATGACAACACATTTCTTTGCCAGGTTAACAGGTAAGAGGGAAGTGCCTCCTGTAAATACAGAAGCTTTTGGGGTAGCAGAGTTTATTTTTAGTGATGATTTAACGAAATTGCATTACAGAGTCATACTAAAAAATATAGAAAAGGTTACATCGTGTCAAATTCATTTAGGGAAGTCTACTCAAATTGGTCCTGTTGTTTTATATTTGTATGGTCCACTGGAGCAAGGTATTAGCTTGAACGAGGGAAGCATTACTGGTGTAGTGAATGTGGAGGATTTTGAGGGACCTTTACAAGGGAAATCATTTGTACATTTACTTCAAGAAATTATTCAAGCAAACGTATATGTTAATGTCCATACGAAATCACAAAAAAGAGGAGAAATAAGAGGGCGAGTTAGAAAAGTAAAGAAATAGAGGAAAAGGCTGTCCATATGTTGGAACAGCCTTTTCTTCTTAATATAAGGTGCTAGTTTTAGCGATTATTGTCGGTAAAGCGATATATTTTGAAAATCGCTGATATAACTCGCGTTACGGTCGATATTTTTAAAAACTGCCTCGATTAATTTTTCGCAGGCTGATTTTTAATAAAGAAGTCCATAACGTAAAATACTTCGTCATCAGGTATTTGTATTTCAAATGTATTTTCAATTGGTTGCAATGCTTTTTTTACTTTCATATACATCCAGTATTCATCTTGTCTTCTTTTCTCTTTATCAGGATGAGGAAGAAGGCTTTCTCCTTTTTGAAGACGGTCAACCATACAGCTCATATGCAGAATAACGCCCATTAAGCTATCAGGAGTTAGCTGTAAGGAAATTAATTCTTGAATTGTATTTAATGCGTAACGAATTGTTTTGATCAGTAATGCCCCATCGTTACGCTGCATTTGTTGTTCAAGAATATCCGCCATTTTTGCATATGTTTCTTCATACGTAATTAATTCTTGAATGGGCTGAATTACTGTGTAGTTTACGATGTCTTGGAAATGATATGTTAAGCACGGCACTTGCACATCGAAATTCGTGACGATACAAATGATGTTACGCTCTTTTTTTATGTTCTCAATCATTTTCGTTAAATCTTTTTCATGGACGATACTAATCGGAATAATTTCAATTAAGTCTTTATCAAATCTTAAATAGTTTTCTAACATTTTTTGAATAGCTAAAGCACTTCCTTCACCAGTTAAACAAGCTGTTAAAATAACAGATTTCATTGGAGAGAGAGGTTTTTTCTTTTCTTCTTGTACGTTTAAGTAAAATGGTGTTAAATTTTTTACTGTTTCATACAGCGCATCTAATGAATAACCGAGCTGAGCTTTTCGAGCTGCTTCTAGTGCATGTGGTGTGCTCGTCATCGAGAGAACACGTACAGGGATTTTGAACTCCGTTTCTAATATGTCACCGATATAAGCAAGTGACCCCATATCAACAAGTAAGAGAAGCCCATTTACATTTTGTAGTGTTTTCATATACACTTTCACACGTTCCAAGAAATCTTTCGGTGATTCGTGTAACGGCATATCAATACCGGTTACTTCCTCAATGCCGAGAAGTTCGTTTGCAACGTTTGCCATTTCAGTTGCGATGCCATTACCGTGTGCTAATATTAATACTTTTACTTCTGTTTGTGAGGCAGGAATTGGATCAACAACGAAGAACATTGTTAAAAAGCCAGCTTCATCAATAGGCATTGTTATTTGTAATTCTTCCTCCAGTAGTTGAATGCATTGCATAGCGACGGAAAAAGCTTCTTTATATTTCGTACGAATTTGATTTAATTGTGGGTGATGTATTTGTTTTCCGCTTTGTAAACGTTGTAGAGTTGTCTGTACATGTAAACTTAAAGCGAGAAATACTTTTTCATCAAACGTCTTAGATAAATGCTTTTCAGCAAGTTCCGCTATTTTTTCACATACGGAAACGATATTACGATCCACAATTTTAAAAACATTTTCATGGCTTGTTTTTTTGGATATTTGGTTAAAATATTGTACGAAAAAGCTTTGAACATCATTTTCTATTAGTAATTCTAATTCTTCCTCTTCGATACCACGGGCTTGAAGTTCTTCGTATTTATAGTCAATATAATCGTAAATAGAAGAGCGTTTTTCATCTTCTGTTTTATGATTACTCCAACCTTCCTCACCTGTAAATACAAATGTTTCATTTGGTATTTGGTATAAGTGACGGCTCTTCCTTTCAATGAACAACCCTTCTTTCATATACCAAGGTAAATCTGTACTTGAAACATAGACAGAATCACGTTTCTTTGTGACCAAATCAGAATAGGCTTTCGCACAGGCAATTTGAACATCTGTTTTTAATTGACCAATGTTATTGGGACAATTATAAAAGACGAAAGCACGCATTGCATTTGGGCTAACGTGAATGTCTTTTCGCAGACGAATTGCTTCATTTGTGAAAAATAGCTGTAGTAAAGCAAAGCGCTCTTTATGTGTACGCTCACGAAGTGGTGGCAGCGTAACAGTCATCGGTATACGTCTTGTAAATGTTTTTAATAAAAATGAATTTGGTTCTTCTGTTGTTGCAGTAATGATTAATACTTGTGCTTTACGTTCGTTCTCTGTTTCTCCAAGGCGGCGGTACACTCCGCGGTCAATAAAGGTGAAAAGCATTTCTTGTCCCTCTGGAGGTAGGCGATGTACTTCATCTAAGAAAAGAATTCCTTCATGTGCTTTTTCAATTAATCCTTTTTGATCACTTGCTCCTGTGTAAGCTCCTTTTTTAATCCCAAATAATTGCCCGAGTAGTAGCTGTGGATTATTTGCGTAATCAGCACAGTTAAAGACGATAAATGGTGCATTTTTAGGAAGCTGTTCAACTTCAATTGCATATTCGTGCATTAAAGAAGCAAACATAGACTTTCCGACCCCTGTTTCTCCCAGTAGTAAAGTATGCATACCGTTTGGAGGATAGAGCATAGAAGCTTTCGCTTTTTCAATTGCGATTTTAAGGCTCGTATTTTCAATTGCAAATGTATCTAATGAAGTTACTTCTTTTGAATGCGTTTCCAACGAAGTGTTCGTTTCTATGTAAAAACGAACAGGTCGCGTATTTGTTTTTAATAAACGTTTATCTTTTACAAGTTTGTTTAAGTCGCTACTTACATTGGCGCGATCTAGTTGCAACAGGGTAGCTAGTTCTGATGCGGTTACACCTTCTGTATAATTGCCTTCTTGTATTGCGTTAAAAATGAGATCTATTCGTTTCATTTCTATTCACCTCGAAACTTCATCACTATTTAAAATTTTACACAAAAATGGGAAGGGTGGGAAGAGAAAAATAAAACAGCTTTAGCACATAGGCACTAAAGCTGTTACAATCTTGTGTCTTTCCAAAAATTTACCTTGAGATGAGAAGAAGGATTATAGGGAAGAAGTTTGTATCCTTGTGACTGTAAATAATCAATTACTTTTGGCAGTATTTGTACGGTTACACTCGAATCATGCATTAAAATGACTTCTACTTGTTCATCACTTTGATTACGTACTCTTTCGAGTATGGCAGAAGGATTGTCATAGCTTTTCCAGTCGTATGTATCGATTGTCCAATCCCACATTTTATACTGGGCCGATACAAGTGCGTCACGGTAATTCTTTTTTAAGTAAGGCATACTACCATATGGAACGCGAACGAGATGTGTATTTAATTTCGTAACTTGCTGGACAATGCTTTGTGTTTGCTCCATTTCTGCAATTAAAGTGGAAGGGTCACCAGTGTAAAGGCGTTTTACATCATGTGACATGCTGTGGAGACCGATATAATGTCCTTCTTTAATTAATCTTTGCATCGTTTTTGTGTAATGTGGCACTTTTCCGCCAATAACAAAGAAAGTTGCTTTTCCGTTCTTTTCTTTTAAGATGTTTAAAATTTGTGTAGTATATTTGTTTGGCCCGTCATCAAATGTTAAGTACGCAATTTTTTGTGTAGGAGAGGTCGTTTCAGTATTTGGATGATATTCAGCAGGAATAACAGTTGTTGCTTCAGTATTAGATGATGCGTACATAGTAATGGTTAAAAATAAAATAATACATTGCAATACTCGCTTGATCATAACATTCACCCTCAGTTTGACAATCAAGATGTAAAAAGAAAACTTGATACGTTTCTTATTATGTATATCTTTCTCCAATAGAGGAACTCTCAAACAATCTATATTTTGGAAATGTAAAATAATGAATAAAAAAATAGCATCCTCTTATAAGAAAGAGGGTGCTATTTGAATATTTCATAATGGTAAAGGCTATACTACAATTAGTCTTCGCGTTTTTTCACTTTTTTATAAAAGGAAATAAGTGGTTTGTAACGTTCATGTACAAGCCCGATTATTTCAGCAATGATTTCTGTGAAGAAAATCAAAGCGAAAAGAAGAATAATGGATAACCATAACGTTGCACTAGTGAAAATAATGGCATTTACACTAAAGAAAATACCGAATGCGTATATTATTAGTACCGTTTTGCGATGAGAGAATCCCATTGCAAGTAAGCGGTGATGTAAATGCGATTTATCTGGTGCTGAAATAGGTTTTTTATTTACGATACGACGGATGATTGCAAATATCGTATCAAATATAGGTACACCTAAAATGATAATTGGAACAATAAAACTGAATAACGTTACACTTTTGTATAATCCAAGTAACGATATAACAGAAATACAGTATCCTAAAAATAGTGCTCCTGTATCTCCCATGAAAATTTTTGCTGGATGGAAGTTGTAGAATAAAAATCCAATTGTACTTGCTAATATAATTAATGCGAGTGGCAAGATAATCGCTGTTCCAGTACCCCATGGGCTAGTGAAGGCCATATATGCTAGCGTTGCAAGTACGATAGATGAAATCCCAGCAGATAATCCATCTAAGCCGTCAATTAAGTTGATTGCATTCGTAATACCTACAAGCCAAAATACTGTAATTGGATAAGCAAGCCATCCAAGTTCAGTATCCCCAAGGAATGGGATATATAATACTTGCACTAATAATCCACTTTTTACAATCATAATGGCAACTAACAGTTGTCCACCGAATTTTACTCTCGCAGATAACTCGTACATATCATCTAAAATTCCGATGATTACAATGATAATCGCACCTAGCGTTATCGATAACATTCTTTGCTCATATAAGCCGCCGACAACAAATCCTACAGCTACACCGATAAAGATTGCTAACCCGCCAAGACGTGGCATAATCTTTTGGTGCACTTTACGTGCGTTTGGCTTATCTGTCGCTCCTATTTTAAAAGCTAATTTAATAACTAAAGGAGTAACGACGAGTACAGTGATGAAAGATGCCAAAATGGCATAAATCACTTGTGAGTCCATTAATACCCCACCCTTTATAGTCTAACGTAATTTTTTTTTGGAAATATATTTATCTGAAAATTATGATGTTTATTTACAGGCTCATAACATATGGTATCACAAAAAGATTAGAATTCAATCTTTTTTTCTTTTTACGGTTAATGGAAGCGGATAGAATATATGACAATTGTATATAGAATATTGAATCATATAAGAAGGTTAATCGTACTGGACTTTGGAATATGACATTTCCTCTTTTTCTTCGATAGTGAATACTTTTAGTTCAGTATTATAAGTGTTACACGTAGAAATGAGTAAGTCTCGTGTTAAAATGTGGGAATTTATCTGGAGTGAGCTGGTAACTGGATTCCCAATGATTAAGTTTCACTTTATATTATAGTGCATTTAATTTTACAAAAACTTTAAAAAGAATGAGGGAAGTAATTCATATAATGAAAAAGGAAAAGAGTTTTCTCATTTTTAATGTGAGAGGGGGAAGCGCAGGGAGAATTCTATATTTCATATCTTTTCTATTGTATATTCCTGTGCGAAAAGGAAATGAAAATTACGATAGTAGGTACTGGATATGTTGGATTGATTACAGGAGTAGGATTGGCAAAGTTGGGGCATTCAGTTACATGTTTTGATATAGATGATGAGAAAATTGAACGGATAAAACAAGGGGATTTACCTATTTATGAGGTTAGATTACATGAATTAATAAATCATGCATATGAGAATAATGCTTTAACTTTCACATCAAATAAAGAAGAGGCGTTTGAGGATGTAGAGTTTATATTTATTGCAGTTGGAACACCACCTTTATTAGATGGGACGGCGGATTTAACATATATTCAGAGTGCTTGTAATGATATTGGAGTATATGCGACGAACGATATTATTGTTGTTACGAAAAGTACAGTTCCAGTAGGTACAAATGATGTAATGAAAGGATGGATTGAGGAGGAGTTAAAGGGGAGATATACATTACATATCGTATCGAATCCAGAGTTTTTGCGTGAAGGTTCAGGTATTTATGATTTCTTTCATGGAGATCGTATTGTAATTGGAGCAGATAGTGAGGAAGTAGCAAGAAGAGTAAAGAGTTTGTATAGCGAATTACGCTTAGAAACGTATGTTACAGATATTAAAAGTGCAGAGATGATTAAATACGCGTCGAATGCCTTTTTAGCTACAAAGATTAGTTTCATTAATGAAATTTCAAATATATGTGAGAAGGTAGGCGCAAATGTATTGGATGTTGCTAAAGGGATGGGAATGGATAAGAGGATCGGTGCATCTTTTTTAAATGCAGGTATTGGATACGGGGGATCATGTTTTCCAAAAGATACGAAAGCGCTGGTGCAAATTGCGGGAAATGTTGCTCATGATTTTCGTTTGTTAAAAGCGGTTATTGAAGTAAATAATAAGCAACAACTGCTATTGATTGAAAAAGCGAAAAAAGTCATGAACATGAATAAAAAGCGGATTGCAGTTCTTGGCGCATCCTTTAAACCGAATACGGATGATATTAGAGAGGCATCATCTCTTATTATAATAGAAGCATTAATTAATATAGGTGCAGATATTGTTCTTTACGACCCAAAAGCAATTCAATATGTGAAAAATATATTTGGAGATGCTATACAATATAGTAGATGTATAGATGAATCGATTAGAGATGCGAGTGCGGTTTTTATCGTAACAGAATGGGAAGATATTCAAACTTATCCGTTAGAAAAGTACGTACAACTTATGAGGGAGCCTATTTTATTTGATGGGAGAAATTGTTATACTGATGAAGATGTTAAGAAACAAAAGATAGATTATTACTCGGTGGGAAGAAAAAGTATTTGTAATAGAAAAGTTTCTGTTATGCGTTAAAAAGGGATGTACTCATACATATTTTTATATGTCATAATAGAAGCTGTAATTAGTGAAAGAAAAGAGGCAATCACATGACTGAACGTTTAAAAGTAATGACAATTTTCGGGACACGTCCAGAAGCAATTAAAATGGCACCTCTTGTATTAGAGTTGCAAAAACACCCAGAAAAAATTGAATCGATTGTGACTGTAACAGCACAACATCGCCAAATGTTAGACCAAGTATTAAGTATCTTTGGAATTACGCCAGATTTCGATTTAAATATCATGAAAGACCGCCAAACTTTAATTGATGTTACAACGCGTGGCTTAGAAGGTTTGGATAAAGTAATGAAAGAAGCGAAGCCGGATATTGTACTTGTACATGGTGATACAACAACAACATTTATTGCAAGCTTAGCTGCTTTTTATAATCAAATTCCAGTAGGTCATGTTGAGGCGGGCCTTCGTACGTGGGATAAGTATTCTCCATACCCAGAAGAGATGAATCGTCAATTAACAGGTGTAATGGCGGATCTTCATTTCTCACCAACAGCAAAATCAGCAACGAACTTACAGAAGGAAAATAAAGATGAGTCACGTATTTTCATCACAGGAAATACAGCGATTGACGCGCTACAAACGACTGTAAAAGAAACATATAGTCATCCTGTACTAGAGAAACTTGGAAATGATCGTCTTGTACTTATGACAGCTCACCGTCGTGAAAACTTAGGTGAACCGATGCGTAATATGTTCCGTGCAATTAAGCGTCTTGTTGATAAGCATGAAGATGTACAAGTTGTGTACCCTGTTCATATGAACCCTGTTGTTCGTGAAATAGCAAATGAAATTTTAGGTGAACATAACCGTATTCATTTAATTGAGCCGCTAGATGTAATTGATTTCCACAATGTTGCAGCTCGTTCATACTTAATGTTAACGGATTCTGGTGGTGTACAAGAAGAAGCTCCATCACTTGGGGTACCAGTTCTTGTTCTTCGTGATACAACAGAGCGCCCTGAAGGTATTGAAGCAGGTACGCTGAAATTAGCAGGAACAGACGAAGAGACAATCTTTGGTCTTGCTGATGAGTTGTTATCAGATAAAGAAGCTCATGATAAGATGGCGAAAGCATCTAATCCTTACGGTGATGGTCGTGCATCAGAGCGTATTGTAGAAGCAATTTTACAACACTTTAATAAGTAAATAAAAAAGGCCCAATCGGATAGATTGGGCCTTTTTGTTATGGCTGATTGCGCATAATCCACTCTGCATGAGCATTTGTAGAAGGTGGCGGATCAGTTGGTGTTTTATTTTGGTTTGTTTCTTTTTTTGTTTGTTCGTTAGAACTTGAATTTGAATCAGGATTTGAGTTGTTTTTTGTAGTTGGATTTTTTGCTTTTTCTCCTAATTCTTTTTCAATTTCGTTACGCACCGTTTCTACACTGATTGGATCTGGAAGGAAGTAATAAATACCGCCTACCTTTTTGTCTTCGCCTTCAAGCTTTAACGTTTGCATTGTAGAAGGATCAAATCCAGAAATTTTATTGTAAAGAGCAAGTCCGTCTGAAATAGGAATGTCGGTTTTTATATATTTTCCAACGACAGCCGTTAAATCTTTAATTTTAAATACAGTAGATGTGGAGTTTAGTTTATGAGCAACAGCGGCCAGTAATTGTCTTTGTCTAGCAGCTCGACCATAATCGCCATTTGGATCTTGCTTTCGCATACGGACGTAAGCAAGTGCTTCTTCACCGTTTAAGTTTTGCTGTCCTTGCTTAAATTGAATTTTTTTGTAGTAATCCACGTCAGAGCGCTCCCAGAAATCGAAGGGTACGTCAACAGTAACACCGCCAACAGCATCAACGATACCTTTAAAGCCTTGGAAATCAATTTTAAGATAATGGTCTACAGGAACTTTTAGAAAGCCTTCGACAGTTTTGATTGCCATTTCTTCTCCGCCGTAAGCATGGGCAGCGTTAATTTTGTCTTCTTTATTTTTACCAACAATTGTAACTCGAGAATCACGAGGAATACTCATAAGTGAAATCTTTTGCGTTTTCGGGTTGACTGTTGCAAACATTAATGAGTCTGTACGACCATTTTGACCGTCTGTCGCATAATCTTCTATACCCATAATGAGAATTGTAAAAGGTTCCTTTGTAATTTCTACATCTTTGTTTCTTAAATCCGATTTTTCACGAGTAAAACCACTATACATCCCCATAAGAGAAGAGTAAGAATTTAACACATAAACTCCTATACTGCCAAATAAAAATGCGAAAATAAGGAAGAAGAAAAGTTTCCTTCTTCGTTTCTTTTTTATTCTGCTATTTTGGAGATGATAATAACGTTCTTCCATATATAATCTCCTTAGTTCGTTAGTTCATTTGTAGGGAAGTAATTCACTACATTAATCTTTAAAGGTGATAAAAGAGTTATGCTTAGATAACATCTTGTTCTAAGTACAACATATCTCCTTCTGTAATTGTACATTTCCCGTTTGTTAATTCAATCATCCAATCTGTAAAGGCTTGTTTGCCGTCTTCTTCAACATACGTATCAAATGTGACATTTTCTAGATAATGTATATCTTTAATGGCATATTTTGAATTGCGTAATTCATTTTCCACTTTGCCAAGTAATGTGTAATCAATCTCGGTTTGCATCACACGCATTAGTTTTCGCTGGACAACACCGACATGATTAATGCCTTCGCTTGTACACTTTCCATATGCACGAATTAATCCACCTGCGCCAAGTTTAATGCCACCAAAATAGCGTGTTACGACAACAACGGTATCTTTTAGTCCACGTTTTTTAAGTCCTTCTAGCATTGGTACGCCAGCTGTACCGCTAGGCTCGCCGTCATCATTTGCTTTTTGAATATGATCTTGTTCGCCAATTAAATAAGCGGAACAATTATGTGTTGCATTCCAATGTTGTTTTTTTATTTTTTGTATAAATTCTTGAGCCTCTTCCTCAGTCGTTGCTCGGCTAATATAACAAATAAATCTTGATTTTTGAATGACGATTTCGTGTTCGCCGTAGTCTTTGATTGTTAAATATTGTAATAGCACTTGTATACGCCCCTATCTATCAAAATGACTAGTACTTTCCATTTTAAAAGCGAGGCTTTTTATATTCAAACATTTTTTCTAAATACGTTGAAGTTTTTGGTGATTATTTTATCTTTTTGTTGTAATTTGTCGAGATGGTGAGTATAATTTCAACCGGCATTTCCCTGTATGGATGCACCATTTGTAGTTTTCGTGTAAAATTAGGAAATAAAACTTTTTATAAGGCAGGTACGAAAATGAAAATAGCTATTGTTACTGATAGTACAGCATATATACCGAAGCAAATTCGTGATGAACTCAATATATATATGATTCCATTAAACGTTGTGTTTGGAACAGAATCTTATCAAGAAGAAGCTGAAATTTCAGCAGATGATTTTTATGTGAAAGTACGTGAACAAGAGGAACTTCCAAAAACTTCTCAACCAGCAATCGGAAAGTTTGTTGAGCTATATGAAGAACTAGCTAAAGATTATGATGCAGTTATTAGTATTCACCTATCAAGTGGAATTAGTGGTACATATCAAACATCAACAACAGCTGGACAGATGGTAGAGGGTATTGATGTATATACGTATGACTCTGAAATTAGTTGTGAAGTACAAGGATTTTATGTGCGTGAAGGTGCAAAGTTAGCAAGTGAAGGAAAGAATCCAAAAGAGATTATCGCTCGTTTTGATGAAATGAAGAAAACGATGGACGCCTATTTTGTAGTTGATGATTTACATCATTTGCAACGTGGTGGTCGATTAAATAGCGCGCAAGCTTTCATCGGCAGTCTGTTACAAGTGAAGCCAGTTTTATATTTTAGAGATAAGATCATTATTCCGTTTGAAAAGATTCGTACACGTAAAAAAGCATTAAAACGTATCATTGAAATTTTTGATGAGCAAGCAAGTAAAGGTGTACCTATGGAAGCAGTTATCATTCATGCGCAACGTGAAGAGGAAGCGAATGAATGGAAGAAAGAATTAGAAGCAAAATATCCTCACGTCACAATTCGTACAGGTTATTTTGGAGCTGTAATTGGTACGCACTTAGGTGAAGGTGCATTAGGTCTTGGATGGTATACGAAGTAATAAAGATATAAAAAGCTCTCTTTTTAAGAGGGTTTTTTTACGGGTATGTTACGTTTAGTTGACAAGTTAATATTTGGAAATGGTAAAATGTACGTAAAATAAAATAATGAGGAAAGTTTTATAACTTACTTTTTACAAGAAACTATATTATAATAGAAGAGAGGTGAAACATATGGAGCATAATTCTTGTTTATGTCCAAAGTTTGAGTCAGCTTTTACTTTGCTTAGTAAGAAATGGACTGGCTTAATTATTAAATCTTTGCTTGAAGAGTCGAAACGTTTTAGAGAAATCGCAGATATCATCCCAAATATGAGCGATCGTATGTTGTCAGAGCGTTTGAAGGAATTGGAAAGCGAGGGCATTGTAGTTCGTGATGTTTATCCAGAAGTACCAGTTCGAATCGAGTATGGCTTAACTGACAAGGGAAAAGCGTTAGAAAGTGTTATGGATGAGGTCCAAAATTGGGCTGAGAAATGGATGAAGTAGCATTTCATTTGTATTCGTATATTTAATAAAACGTAAGGGATTCCTTACGTTTTTTCTTTGTTCACAGAAGTGAGAAAAGTATATAAATTTCTACACATACATACAAAAATATACGAATTTTGCGCTAGAGCTACAAATAATATTACATTTGTTTTACAAAAACGTAACATTAGCAAAAAAAATCCCGAATTATGGTATAAATTTTATAGGTTATATACGGAAAAAGAAAAAAGAAAGCGGTGTAAAAAATAAAATGAAAAAGCTAAAAATGGCATCTTGCGCATTAGTTGCAGGGTTAATGTTTTCAGGACTAACACCAAATGTATTTGCAGAAGATAAAATTTCTGACGTGAAATCACAAATTAATACACAAAATGACACTTTACATAAACAACAACAAGAACGTGATGAATTACAAAAACAAATGAATGACTTAAACAAAACAATTCAAGGTTTAGATAAGTCTGTTCAAGAGAATGCTGCAAAACTTGATGAAACAACGAAAAAAGTTTCTGATACTGAGCAATTAATTGAAAAGAAAAATAAAGATATTGCAGAATTACAAACAAAGATTGCAAAACGTGAAGAGTTATTAAGAAAGCGTTTAGTTGCACTTCAAGAACAACCAAATACGAACGTTGTAACAGAAGTTCTTGTAAACTCTAAAAACGTTGCAGATTTAGTTGATCGTTTAACTTCTGTTTCTAAAATTCTTGAGTCTGATGAAGATATCATGAAAACACAGCAAGAAGATCAAGCTAGTGTGAAAAAAGATGTTGCAACGGTAAAAGAGAAACAAAAAGAATTAAAAGAAGCACAAGCTCAAATTGAAACTGCTAAGAAAGAACTTGACGCTGAAAAAGAGAAAAAAGCAACAGCGGTAAACGATTTAAGCGGTAAAATGGATACAGTTGTAACTACAATGACAAGTACGGAAAGCCAATTAAAAGAGCTTGAGAAACAAGCGTTACAATTACAACGTATTGCAGAAGAAGAAGCACAAGCAAAAGCTGCACAAGAAGCTGCTGCTCAAAAACAAGCAGAGCAAGCTGCTAAAGCTGCGCAAGCTCAGCCAGCACAAGCACCTGCAGAGCAAGCTGCACCAGCAAACAATGGTGGACAAGCTCAAAAAGAAGAGCCTAAAAAAGAAGAACCTAAAAAGGAAGAACCTAAAAAAGAGGCACCTAAAGCAGAAAAGAAAACACCAGAGCAAAACCCAGCACCAACTCCACCGGATACTGGCGTAATTGGTAAAGCTAAGCAATATTTGGGTAAGCCATATGTTTGGGGAAGTGCATCTCCATCAAACGGTGGTTTTGATTGTAGTGGATTCATTTCTTACATTTTTGGTGTAGGTCGTCAAGATGTTAGGGGTTACTGGAACTCAGTTTCTAAAATAAGTAGTCCACAGCCGGGAGACTTAGTGTTCTTCCAAAACACTTATAAAGATGGTCCATCTCACATCGGTATTTACGTTGGTAATGGCCAAATGATCCATGCTAGTGATAAAGGAATTGCGTACGGTGATATTAACAGCTCATATAACCAAAAACATTTCTTAGGTTACGGTCGATTCTAGGATCTATAAAAGAATAAAAAACGTGTATAAAGTCGATAGCTTACTATTTTATAAGTAGGTTATCGGCTTTTTTGAGTTTTTACGGGATTTGAAGAAGGGTTTATAGTAGTGCTGGAGGTGATTGTTGATGCTGGCGGGGAAACAGTTGCTATTAGACGAACTTTCTTCAGATTTACAGAGGGAATTAAATGATTTGAAAAGGAAGGGAGAGGTCATATGTGTACAAGGTGTAAAAAAGAAGAATTCTAAATATATGTGCCAACGCTGCGGAAATGTAGATCAGCGGCTATTTGCGTCGTTTTTATGTAGAAGGTGCAGTAAAGTGTGCACATATTGCCGGAAGTGTATAACGATGGGGAGGGTAAGTGAATGTGCTGTACTTGTTCGCGGGATTGCTGAAAGAAAGAGAGAAAAGAAATTAAACTTGTTACAGTGGAACGGGAAGTTGTCTACTGGTCAGAATTTGGCGGCACAAGGTGTTGTAGAGGCTATTAAGCAAAAAGAATCATTTTTTATTTGGGCTGTATGCGGGGCTGGGAAAACAGAGATGTTGTTTTACGGTATTAACGAAGCGCTTCAAAAAGGAGAAAGAGTTTGTATCGCAACGCCGAGAACGGATGTTGTTCTGGAATTAGCACCGAGATTACAAGAAGTATTTCCATATATAAAGGTAGCGGCTTTATATGGAGGGAGTGTGGATAAAGAAAAAGATGCAGTACTAGTCGTTGCGACCACGCATCAATTATTGCGTTATTATAGGGCGTTTCATGTCATGGTTGTAGATGAGATAGATGCTTTTCCATATTGTGCAGATCAAATGTTACAGTACGCGGTAAAACAAGCGATGAAAGAAAGGGCGGCGCGTATTTATTTAACTGCGACTCCAGATGAAACGTGGAAGCGAAAATTTAGAAAAGGTGAACAAAAAGGTGTTATTGTTTCTGGACGATATCACCGTCATCCTTTGCCAGTTCCTTTATTTTGTTGGTGCGGGAATTGGAAAAAAAGCCTCATTCATAAAAGAATTCCTCGAGTTTTACTACAGTGGTTACAAACATACTTAAATAAAAAACATCCTATTTTTTTATTTGTCCCCCATGTGCGATATATAGAAGAGATAAGCCTGTTGTTAAAATCATTAAACAAGCGAATTGAAGGTGTACATGCAGAAGATCCGGGGAGAAAAGAAAAAGTAGCGGCTTTCAGAAAAGGAGAAATCCCATTATTAGTTACAACGACAATTTTAGAGCGAGGCGTAACGGTGAAAAATTTGCAAGTAGCGGTTTTAGGGGCTGAAGAAGAAATATTCTCAGAAAGTGCACTCGTACAAATTGCGGGCCGAGCAGGGCGGAGCTTTGAAGCACCGTATGGAGAGGTCATTTATTTTCACTATGGTAAGACAGAGGCGATGGTGCGCGCGAAAAAACATATTCAAGGTATGAATAAAAATGCCAAAGAACAAGGATTGATCGATTAATGCATTGTTTACTTTGTGATGAGTGTTTTGTAGAAAAGGTTAGTTGGTACACTTTTTTTGTAAAGTGTCATAGAAAATATATATGTGATAGATGTGAGCAGAAACTTTCCTATATTATAGGAGAAATTTGCATGGAGTGCGGCCGACCTTTAGAATTTGTTCCTGCCTCATTTCAAGAAGACGGTATTTGCATAGATTGTATAAGGTGGATGAATGAGGAGAAGTATCGTCCTTTTAAAAACCGTTCGTTATACATGTACGATAATGAGATGAAAGAAATAGTAGCACAGTTTAAGTTTCGGGGTGATGCAGAGTTAGTGCGCATTTTTTATCGTCCTTTTCGAAGTTTATTTCAAAAGTATTTTGCTGATGTTTCAACCGTTATCGCTGTTCCGCTTAGTAAGGAAAGGGAAGTTGAACGTGGCTTTAATCAAGCAGAGTTATTAGCAACTTGTTTGCCTGTCCGTATTTCTGATTTTTCCTTAAGACGGCGAGAAACAGAAAAGCAAAGTAAGAAGACGCGTAAAGAAAGGGTGTCAGGAAGCAATCCTTTTTATTTTCAGGGAGAAGAGATGTTTTGTGGGCAACATATTTTACTCGTTGATGACGTGTATACGACAGGAATTACAGTTAGGCAAATCGGAAGTTTGTTATATGAAAGAGGGGCAAGGGAAGTATCTAGTTTGACACTTTGTAGAAGTTAATATGGCAGTGTCGAAAGGGATAATAAAAAGGCGATAAGTCTTCTTTGACTTCATATGTTGTCATTCGTTATAGTCAAAATATGGGGCGAATGCCCTGATTTTTAGAGTGAAGGGAATGGAATGAACATGCAAGGACGAGTGAAATGGTTCAATGCAGAAAAGGGATTTGGATTTATTGAGCGCGAAGATGGTGACGATGTATTTGTCCATTTTTCTGCTATTCAACAAGATGGGTATAAGTCATTAGAAGAAGGGCAACAAGTAGAGTTTGACATTGTAGATGGAGCACGTGGACCACAAGCAGCTAATGTTGTAAAACTGTAGGAATATTGTTTTTGGGAAGAGAAAGCTGCATTTGTGGCAACGTTATATATATGGTAGAACCTCTTGTTTTTCGCAAGGGGTTTTTTGTTATAGGGTAAGTTGTCAAAAAGTTGTTTCTTTTCTGTAACGAATTGGCCACAGTTATATTCGTTATTCACGATGTTAATAGGATAAAATAAAGATAGAAACGATGCATCTTTTCATTTCAACAAAAAACGATAAAAAAATCGCAATTCCACTAATTTTTTTAAAAAAGTTAGAAGGAGTTTTTAAGCCAGTGTCGAAATTATAGTACATAGGCTTGAAAGGAGGAATTCATCTATGAAATTCAACATTCGTGGTGAAAATATTGAAGTAACTCCAGCATTAAAGGAATATGTAGAGAAAAAACTAAGTAAGTTAGAACGTTATTTTGATACATTCCCAGAGATTAAAGTTAATTTAAAAGTATACTCTGACAAGCAACGTGTCGAGGTAACAATACCATTTACTGATTTATTACTTCGTGCAGAAGAAACTAATAGCGATATGTACGCTGCTATCGATTTAGTAGTTGATAAAATTGAGCGACAAATTCGTAAACATAAAACAAAAGTAAATCGTAAGTTACGTGAGAAAGGTTCTATGAAAACAAACTTTATCCTTCCAGAAGCAGTAGCTGTTATGGATGAGGTAGAAGAGGATGAATTAGAACTTGTACGTACAAAACGATTCGATTTAAAACCGATGGACGTTGAAGAAGCGATTCTACAAATGGATATGCTAGGACATAATTTCTTCGTCTTCACAAATGCTGATACAAATGAAACTAATGTTGTATACGGCCGTAAAGATGGGAAATATGGTTTAATCGAAACTAAATAATAATTCAAAAGCGCAGCCGAATGAGGCTGCGCTTTTTTTGCTGAAAATAGATTTTTAAAAAACTTTTCTTAATTTAGAACGAGACATTCGGCCGATTGTTGTCATAGTTATAAGACAAGTGTTACAATTATCATTAGGTATATACATTTTAGTTTTTTAATTAGGAGAAAAATTGGCATAACATACATTTGATTTTTACAACGACTGATTGTAATAGAGAAAAAGAAAAACAATCGGAAGTTTTATTTTAATAAAAGAGGAGCGTATTTCCTATGATCGGTATTTTAAAAAAGGTGTTTGATGTAAACCAACGCCAAATTAAACGTATGCAAAAGACAGTTGAGCAAATTGATGCATTAGAGTCATCTATTAAGCCACTAACTGATGAACAATTAAAAGGAAAGACGCTTGAATTTAAAGAACGTCTAACAAAAGGTGAAACAGTAGATGATCTACTACCTGAAGCTTTTGCAGTTGTTCGCGAGGCGGCAACTCGTGTTCTTGGAATGCGTCCATATGGCGTACAGTTAATGGGTGGTATTGCCTTACATGAAGGGAATATTTCTGAGATGAAAACGGGTGAAGGTAAAACGTTAACATCTACATTACCTGTATATTTAAATGCTTTAACAGGAAAAGGTGTTCACGTTGTTACAGTCAATGAATACTTAGCACAACGTGATGCGAACGAAATGGGACAACTTCATGAGTTCCTTGGCTTAACGGTAGGAATTAACTTAAATAGTATGTCACGCGAAGAGAAACAAGAGGCTTATGCTGCTGATATTACGTATAGCACAAATAATGAGCTTGGATTCGATTACTTACGTGACAACATGGTTTTATATAAAGAGCAGTGCGTTCAACGTCCACTTCATTTTGCTATTATCGATGAAGTCGATTCTATTTTAGTCGATGAAGCACGTACGCCGCTTATTATTTCGGGACAAGCTCAAAAATCAACAGAGCTATACATGTTTGCAAATGCATTCGTTCGTACGTTAGAAAATGAAAAAGAGTATTCATTTGATGTGAAAACGAAAAATGTAATGTTAACAGAAGATGGTATTACGAAAGCAGAGAAAGCTTTCCATATTGAAAACTTATTCGATTTAAAACATGTAGCACTTCTTCACCATATTAATCAGGGGCTTCGTGCACACGTTGTTATGCACCGTGATACAGATTATGTTGTACAAGAAGGCGAAATCGTAATTGTAGACCAATTCACTGGTCGTCTTATGAAAGGTCGTCGTTATAGCGAAGGATTACACCAAGCAATTGAAGCAAAAGAAGGTGTAGAAATTCAAAATGAAAGTATGACACTTGCGACAATTACATTCCAGAACTACTTCCGTATGTATGAAAAATTATCTGGTATGACTGGTACAGCGAAAACAGAGGAAGAGGAATTCCGTAACATTTACAATATGAACGTTATTGTAATTCCAACAAACAAACCGATTATTCGTGATGATCGTGCTGATTTAATCTTTAAATCAATGGAAGGTAAGTTCAATGCTGTTGTTGAGGATATTGTAAATCGTCATAAACAAGGGCAACCTGTTCTTGTAGGTACAGTTGCAATTGAAACTTCAGAGCTTATTTCAAAAATGTTAACACGTAAAGGTGTACGTCATAACATTTTAAATGCGAAAAACCATGCGCGTGAAGCAGATATCATTGCAGAAGCTGGTATGAAAGGTGCTGTAACGATTGCAACGAATATGGCTGGTCGTGGTACAGATATTAAGCTTGGAGACGATGTGAAAATCTTCGGTCTAGCAGTTATCGGTACAGAACGTCATGAAAGCCGTCGTATTGATAATCAGTTACGTGGTCGTGCTGGTCGTCAAGGGGACCCTGGTGTGACGCAGTTCTACTTATCAATGGAAGATGAATTAATGCGCCGATTTGGTTCAGATAATATGAAAGCAATGATGGATCGTCTTGGTATGGATGATTCTCAGCCAATTGAAAGTAAAATGGTTTCTCGTGCGGTAGAGTCTGCACAAAAACGTGTTGAAGGAAATAACTATGATGCACGTAAGCAGTTATTACAATACGATGATGTACTTCGTCAGCAACGTGAAGTTATTTATAAGCAACGTCAAGAAGTAATGGAATCGGAAAACTTACGTGGCATTATTGAAGGTATGATGAAATCTACAGTAGAACGTGCTGTTGCGCTTCATACACAAGAGGAAATTGAAGAGGATTGGAACATTAAAGGTCTTGTTGACTACTTAAATACAAACCTTCTTCAAGAAGGAGACGTAAAAGAAGAAGAATTACGTCGCCTTGCTCCTGAGGAAATGAGCGAACCGATTATCGCGAAATTAATAGAGCGTTACAATGACAAAGAAAAGCTTATGCCAGAAGAGCAAATGCGTGAGTTTGAGAAAGTTGTTGTATTCCGCGTTGTAGATACAAAATGGACGGAGCATATTGATGCGATGGATCACCTTCGTGAAGGTATTCATTTACGTGCTTACGGTCAAATTGATCCACTTCGTGAGTACCAAATGGAAGGATTTGCGATGTTCGAGTCAATGGTTGCTTCTATTGAAGAGGAAATTTCTCGTTACATTATGAAAGCTGAAATTGAACAAAACTTAGAACGTCAAGAAGTTGTTCAAGGTGAAGCTGTTCATCCATCTAGCGACGGCGAAGAAGCGAAGAAAAAGCCAGTTGTAAAAGGTGACCAAGTGGGCCGCAACGATTTATGTAAATGTGGTAGCGGTAAAAAATATAAAAACTGCTGTGGTATTGTTCAGTAATATAGGGCGGTAGCTTTGGCTGTTTTGCAAACTTTTATATCAAAAATGTATAATTAAGAAGGGTTAAACTCTCTCCGTAATAAGTGGAGAGAGTTTCCCTTGTTTTCATACGAAAGTAACAGCAATTACATAGAGGTGAAGGAAATGGAATTAGTAGAAATTAGACAGGAATTAGAGAAAATGGCTAAGCGATTAGCGGCTTTTAGGGGGTCTCTTTGACCTTCCTACTAAGGAGAAACAAATTGCAGAATTAGAAGAAAAAATGATGAGCGCAGGATTTTGGGATGACCAACAAGGCGCGCAAGCTGTAATTAATGAAGCGAATGCGTTAAAAGATATGGTTGGAAGTTTCCGTCAATTAGATGAAACGTTCGAAAATTTAGAAGTAACGCATGAGCTTTTAAAAGAAGAATACGATGAAGATTTACATGAGGAATTAGAGTCAGAAGTAAAAGGCTTAATTCAAGAAATGAATGAGTATGAGCTTCAGTTACTATTAAGTGATCCTTATGATAAAAATAATGCAATTTTAGAATTACATCCAGGTGCAGGTGGAACTGAGTCACAAGACTGGGGTTCTATGTTATTACGTATGTATACACGTTGGGCTGAAAAACGTGGATTTAAAGTAGAAACGGTTGACTATTTACCAGGTGATGAAGCTGGTATTAAGAGTGTAACTTTATTAATTAAAGGTCATAACGCTTACGGTTACTTAAAAGCAGAGAAAGGTGTACATCGTCTTGTACGTATTTCACCATTTGATTCTTCAGGTCGTCGTCATACATCGTTCGTATCTTGTGAAGTTGTACCAGAGTTCAATGATGAAGTTGAAATCGAAGTACGTACAGAAGATTTAAAAATTGATACGTACCGCGCAAGTGGAGCGGGTGGGCAGCACGTTAATACGACAGATTCAGCAGTTCGTATTACACATACACCGACAAATACAGTTGTAACGTGTCAGTCAGAGCGTTCACAAATTAAAAACCGTGAGCATGCGATGAAGATGTTAAAAGCGAAATTATATCAAAAGAAACTAGAAGAGCAACAAGCACAATTAGATGAAATCCGCGGGGAACAAAAAGAAATCGGATGGGGTAGCCAAATCCGTTCTTACGTATTCCACCCGTATTCTCTTGTAAAAGACCACCGTACAAATACGGAGGTTGGTAACGTACAAGCAGTTATGGATGGAGAGATTGATCCATTTATTGATGCTTACTTACGTTCTCGCATCTAATAAGTGAAAAAAAGCCAACTAAATTGTTGGCCCACGCTGAGGATATAGAGGATATAAAGAATTTGATTTTATTTTTATAGATGAAGTAAAGAGGAAGAGAAGTTGGAAACGACAACTTCTCTTTTTGATGGGATTATATGTAGATTACAATGGTGTATATTGTTTTGTAAAAAGTAGAGAATAGTAAAATAGAGCGATAATAGGGTAAAGATTTATATAGAACATTTCTAATTTTCCTTTTAAAAAGGATTCTTTATAGAAGTTTTTTAAGCTGTTCACAGAATTGAAACAACTTATGAAAGCTTTATTTTATCAAGGTTCTCACTGTATTTTTGAGGAATATGAAATACACCTTAGTTTTTCTATATAAAGATAATGCTTATAATGAAAATGAGTGTGTTAGGAATAAAAAGAATATCAACAATGGGGAGCGATAGAAGTGAAAAAGAAATTGTTGGCTATTGCGCTAGGGACATCGGTTGTTTTTGCTTTAGGAGCATGCGGAAATAAAGAAGAGAGTAAGTCTTCGAAACAGTCTGCAAGCACAGACAGCGCAGAACAAATTTTCCAAAGAAGTTGTGCTGGATGTCACGCGACAGATTTATCAGGGGCAACTGGACCTGATTTAAGAAAAGTAGGCGGTAAGTACGACGCTGCAGATATCGAAGAGATTATTAAAAAAGGCCGCGGTTCAATGTCACCAGGACTTATTCAAGGTGAAGATGCGAAAAAAGTATCTGAATGGTTAGCTGAACATAAATAAAAAAGGTGAACTGGACGAGTTGATAATATAGGTCAACTCGTTTTCCTTTTCATTTATGTAACATAACTGTAACAAAAATGTATCCGAACTGGAAACCGTTTGATGTTACAATGGGGTTTGTAGAATTTTGCTGAAATATATTACATAGAGTGGTATTGCTTATGAGAAAGCATAAGTAAACTACCTTCAACAAGGATGACTAAGTGAAAATGAAGGATGTCTTTTATTTTCAGATGTACAGAAAAGTATTTCGAAAAAAATCATTAAGTATTGGGTGATAAATAATGATAAAAATGACGAATGTTTATAAGGAGTACCCGAATGGTATGAAAGCCATTGCTGGTCTTACAGTTAACATTAAACAAGGTGAGTTCGTATACGTAGTTGGACCGAGTGGAGCCGGAAAATCTACATTTATTAAAATGATGTATCGTGAAGAGAAGCCATCTACAGGATCAATTAATGTAAATGGACTTGTTATTGAAACATTGGCAGAAAGAGATGTTCCATATTTTCGTCGTCAATTAGGCGTAATTTTCCAAGATTTTAAATTACTACCTAAATTAACGGTATATGAGAATGTTTCGTTTGCTTTAGAAGTAATTGAAGAAGAACCAGATGCAATTCGTGAGCGTGTAACAGAGGTTTTAGGTCTTGTAGGTCTTGAAGATCGTGCAGATGCAATTCCAAGTGAACTTTCAGGTGGAGAGCAACAACGTGTTGCGATTGCAAGAGCGATTGTAAATCGACCAAAGGTTGTAATTGCTGATGAGCCAACAGGTAACTTAGATATTGAAACAGCTCTTGATATTATGAAGATTTTTACTCGCATTAATGAGCGTGGTACAACAATTGTTATGGCGACGCATAATGCAGATATCGTAAATACAATCCGTCATCGTGTAATCGCGATTGAAGGCGGAAAAATTGTTCGAGACGAGATTGAGGGAGGATACGGATATGAAGGCTAAGACCCTTAGTCGACATTTGCGAGAAGGTGTAAAGAATCTATCACGTAACGGATGGATGACATTTGCTTCTGTTAGTGCAGTAACAGTTACATTATTACTTGTAGGTGTCTTTTTAACAGCGATTATGAATATGAACCATTTTGCGACGAAAGTAGAGCAAGATGTAGAGATTCGTGTACACATTGATCCAGCTGCGAAAGAAGCTGATCAAAAGAAATTAGAAGAAGATATGAGTAAGATTGCAAAAGTAGATTCTATTAAATATTCTTCTAAAGAAGAAGAGTTAAAACGTTTAATTAAAAGCTTAGGTGATAGCGGAAAAACGTTTGAGTTATTTGAACAAGATAACCCACTTAAAAACGTATTCGTTGTAAAAGCAAAAGAACCAACAGATACAGCGACAATCGCGAAGAAGGTTGAAAAAATGCAGTTTGTCAGTAATGTTCAGTACGGAAAAGGGCAAGTTGAACGATTATTTGATACTGTAAAAACTGGTCGTAACATTGGGATTGCGTTAATTGCTGGTCTTTTATTCACAGCAATGTTCTTAATCTCTAACACAATTAAAATTACAATTTATGCTCGTAGTACAGAAATTGAAATTATGAAACTTGTTGGTGCAACAAACTGGTTCATTCGTTGGCCATTCTTGCTAGAGGGGTTATTCTTAGGAGTATTAGGATCAATTATTCCAATTGGCCTAATTCTAGTTACGTATAATTCGTTGCAAGGTGTGTTTAACGAAAAACTTGGCGGAACAATTTTCGAGCTTCTACCATACAGTCCTTTCGTATTCCAATTAGCTGGTTTACTAGTGTTAATCGGTGCGTTAATCGGTATGTGGGGAAGTGTAATGTCAATTCGTCGTTTCTTAAAAGTATAAAAAGTTGCAAACATAATTCGTACAAGCTTATCATATAGTAGAAATAGGTAAAGGCATCACACACTGTGTGATGCCTTTTGCTACACCACCTGTGTGTTTTGGAAAGGGGAATTCCGCATTGAAACGTAGAGTTGCAATTATTGGAATGGTTGTTGCATTTTTAATTGGTGCTGGCGGAATGTTTGCAGGCATGTCTGTATTTGGGGTTAACCCAGCAGAAGTAACGCAAACAATTTCGAGTGGGAATGCTAGCACTGCGCAAGGGAATTTGGCAAAAATTAATGAGGCGTATGCACTAATTGATTCACGTTATGTGGAAGACGTGAAAGATGAAAAGTTAGTTGAAGGTGCAATACAAGGCATGTTGTCTACGCTGAAGGACCCTTATTCCACGTATATGGATAAAGAAACAGCCAAACAGTTTAGTGAATCGCTTGATCCTGAATTAGAGGGGATTGGGGCTGAGGTGAACAAAACGGACGATAAGCTTATTATCGTATCGCCAATTAAAGGTTCACCAGCAGAAAAGATAGGAATTAAACCGAATGACCAAATTTTATCTGTAGATGGAAACAGTGTGAAAGACTTATCACGTGAAGAAGCAGTATTAAAGATCCGTGGTAAAAAAGGAACGACTGTCGCAATTGAAATTAAACGTGCGGGAGTAACTGATCCGATTGTATTTAAAATTAAGCGTGAAAAAATTCCGATCTTTACAGTGTTTAGTTCTGTGAAGCAAGAGAGCGGAAGAGATATCGGTTATATGCAAATCACTTCTTTTGCTGAAAATACAGCGAAGGAATTTAAGGATCAGTTAAAAGAGTTAGAGAAGAAAAATATAAAAGGCTTAGTTATTGACGTGCGTGGTAATCCTGGTGGCTATTTAAATAGTGTAGAAGATATACTGGGAGAAATTATGACGAATAAAAAGCCGATGCTACAAGTAGAGCAGCGAAATGGTGAGAAGAAGAAATTCTCTACGGAACTGAAAGAGAGAAAACCATATCCAATTTCAGTATTAATTGATAATGGAAGTGCTTCTGCTTCAGAGATTTTAGCTGGTGCACTGAAAGAAGGAGAAGGATACGATTTAATTGGTGAAAAGACATTTGGTAAAGGTACTGTCCAGCAAGCTGTTCCATTTAAAGACGGTAGCAACATTAAATTAACGATGTTTAAATGGTTAACACCGGATGGGAACTGGATTCATAAAAAAGGAATCGCGCCAACAGTAGAAGTGAAGCAACCAAATTATTATCATGCGACACCAATTCAAATTGAAAAAACACTTTCATACAATTCAAATGATGTACAAGTAAAACATGCTCAAGAAATGCTTAAGAGCTTAGGATATGTACCAGGTCGTGAAGATGGATACTTTAGTAAAGAGACAGAATCAGCGCTGAAAGCATTCCAAAATGCGAATGAAATGGAAGCGACAGGACAGCTTGATAAAAAGACAGCTGAAGCGATTCAAACTAAAATTATCGAAAAAATCCGTTCTGGAGAAAATGATCTACAATTACAGTCAGCATTAAAATTAATGGCAAAATAAGAAGAAATACAGGCAGTTTGCTGCCTGTATTTTTTTGTGTTAAACAAACGTTTGTTTAGTTATGATAATATAAAAAGAAAGAATGATATAAATGGTGGTGAATGAGTTCGTGGAGTCGTGGATTTTTGAAATAATGCGGGCAGTTGGACGTTTTTTCTTACACCCTGCTGTCTATATATTTGTAATAAGTAGTATCTTCGTTGGATACTTACGTATGTTAAGAGAACGAAAAGATTTTTCTTTTAAAGTTTATGATATTTGGTTTGAACTGCGAACCTCTCTATTTGCAGGGATTGGATACGGATTAGTAGTATCTATTATTACGATTGGGCTTGGACTTGTTGTTTCTAAAGCAAGCTTATGGGCCATTTTAATTTGGACATTACTATTTGGATTAACGGCTATGTATCGATATTTATCAGCGGCTTATACATTTAGCATTGCGATTGTATGTGTTCTATTATCTTCTAAGCTACCAGTTTCCTTCTTACAGCTTCGAGAAGGTGAAGAGAATACCATTGTATCCCTTGCTATTTTGCTAGGCGTTATGCTTATTGTAGAAGGCTTATTGATTTCTAAAAACGCAGTAGGATATTCTACACCGAAGATTAGGAAGGGGAAGCGTGGATTAAAGATTGGTTTACACGAATCAAAGCGTTTATGGATCGTTCCTATTTTTATTCTTGTACCGGGTGATGCGGTAACGCAGTTTATTTCATGGTGGCCTGTCGTTTCAATAGGTTCAAATACATATTCTCTATTTCTCGTTCCATTTTTAATTGGATTTATGAGAAAGATTAAAAGTTATGAGCCGACGGAAGCTTTATTATTTACAGGAAGACGTGTTTATGGGTTAGCAGGACTTGTGCTCGTTTTAGGAATCGCAAGTTACTGGTGGCATGTACTTGCAATTATCGCGATGGGAGTCGCAATGCTTGGGCGTTTCACAATTTCGATGCAAGAGAAAATTACTGATGAAACAAGACCAGCGTATTTTGCTGCACGCAATGATGGGCTCGTTGTACTAGATACAATCCCAAATACAATTGGAGCAGAGCTAAAATTACTACCTGGAGAAATTATTACGAAAGTAAATGGAGTCATTCCAAAAAGCGCCGAGGAATTTTATGATGCGCTTCAAACGAAGACGACAGGAGCATTTTGTAAATTAGAAGTATTAGATACAAATGGTGAGCTTCGTCTTGCACAAACTGCATTATATGCTGGTGGACATCACGAATTAGGTATTGTATTCGTTGAGCAGGAGCATGAGTGGGATTCGGAAGCGATGTAATAGAAGGAATGGTATCACCTTGTGGTGGTACCTTTTTTGTTTTGGGGGAGGGTAGTTAGTAAATGAAATTTATATCGGCGATTATTTGAATATATCGACTCTCTGGAAAAAATGACAAATACCAAAAATCTTATTTTTAGTTTCATAGACGGATAACTTGAATAATTATTTGATAATGGTTATCATTTAGAGAGTCTTTTTAATTTTGGAAAATGGAGGTAAGATATGCTGCGTAAATTTTTTTCTTACTATAAACCGTATAAAGGTTTATTTATACTCGACTTTTCTTGTGCGGTTGTCGCAGGATTACTAGAACTTGGCTTCCCGCTTATCGTAAATCAATTTATTGATAAGTTATTGCCAGGACAAAACTGGACGCTTATTTTATGGGCTTGTTTCGGTTTACTTGCAGTGTATATATTAAATGCAGGCTTACAATATGTTGTTACATATTGGGGACATATGCTTGGTGTTAACATTGAAACGGATATGAGGCAGAAATTATTTGATCATATTCAAAAGCTATCATTTAGATTTTTTGACAATAATAAAACAGGTCATTTAATTTCACGTCTTACAAACGACTTAATGGAAATTGGGGAAATTGCTCACCATGGACCAGAAGATTTATTTATCGCTATTATGACTTTAGTTGGGGCATTTTCATTTATGATGATGATCAACTGGAAGTTAGCGCTATTAACGTTCTTCGTCATTCCATTCTTATTATGGTTAGCACTTTACTTCAACAAAAAAATGACAGGTACATTTAGACGTTTATTCTCAGACGTTGCTGACTTCAATGCATGTATTGAGAATAATGTTGGTGGTATTCGCGTAGTACAAGCATTTGGAAATGAAAAGTTTGAGAAAGAGCAATTTGCTGTTAACAACGCTCGTTTCCGCACAACGAAATTAATGGCGTATAAAATTATGGCATTAAATTCATCGATTAGTTATATGCTCATGCGTCTCGTAACACTCTTCGTCTTAATATGCGGTACATGGTTTGTTCTGCAAGGTGAATTAACGTACGGTGGATTTATTGGATTCGTTCTATTAACGAATATTTTCTTCCGCCCAATTGAAAAAATTAATGCGGTAATCGAAAGCTATCCGAAAGGGATCGCTGGTTTTAAGAGATATGTAGAGCTTCTTGAAACAGAGCCAGATATTGTAGACTCTAAAGGTGCGATGGAAGTTAAACATGTACATGGTGATATTCAATATAACAACATTACGTTCGGATATGAAAATAAAGAACCGATTTTAAATGACATTAGTTTGAACATACATGCAGGTGAAACGGTTGCGTTCGTTGGACCATCAGGAGCTGGAAAAACAACGTTATGTAGTTTACTCCCACGTTTTTATGAACAATCGTCTGGTTCAATCCGAATTGATGGTATTGATACGAAAGATATGACATTATCTTCACTTCGTAAACAAATTGGAATTGTGCAGCAAGATGTGTTCTTATTCTCAGGAACGATTCGTGAAAATATTGCTTACGGAAATTTAAAGGCGTCAGAAGCTGAAATTTGGCAGGCGGTAAAACGTGCGCAGTTAGAAGACTTAATTTACTCACAACCAGACGGTTTAGATACCGTTATCGGTGAGCGTGGTGTGAAACTTTCTGGTGGACAGAAACAGCGTCTAGCGATTGCTCGTATGTTCTTGAAAAACCCACCAATTTTAATATTAGATGAAGCGACTTCTGCATTAGATACAGAGACGGAACTAGCGATTCAAAAATCGCTTGCAGAACTATCTGTCGGCCGTACAACATTAGTTATCGCTCACAGGCTTGCAACGATTAAAAATGCAGATCGTATCGTCGTTGTAAATAAAGATGGTATTGCAGAACAAGGTTCGCATGAGGAACTAATTGAGCAAGGCGGAGGATACAGCCGATTATACGAAGCTCAGTTCAGTTCATAAATATAATTTCTGCTGAATTAGTGCACCATAAGTAAGTGAAAATCTTATATGGGAGGCTATAAAGCATGATTGTAACAACAACGTCTACAATTCAAGGAAAAGAAATTATTGAGTACATCGATATCGTCAATGGAGAAGCGATTATGGGCGCGAATATCGTTCGTGACCTTTTCGCTTCTGTTCGTGACGTTGTCGGCGGTCGCGCGGTGCTTATGAAAGTAAATTAAAAGAAGCGCGCGACATCGCAATGGAAGAAATGAAAACTTTCGCAAGACAAAAAAATGCGAATGCAATTGTTGGTATCGACGTGGATTACGAAGTAGTTCGCGAAGGAATGCTAATGGTTGCGGTGAGCGGGACTGCTGTCCGTATATAAAAGTGAAAAAGCCGTGCTGATGCACGGTTTTTTCACTTTTATTAATGCTATTCTGTGTCGAAGTTCCAATATTTCTTGGGAAATGCGGAAGGCCTTGTCGATATATAGGGAAGACATTAGAGCGCTTCTTTACATTTTCGGATTTGAACTAATAATGTTTCGTATTCTTGTTCGAGAGATGTGATGTCATCGTGATGATTTGGTATGGAAATTCGGCCGATGATTTCTGTTAATTTTGTTTGTAATCGTAATAATTCTTGTTCAGTAACGTTTACAGAATCCCCGGTTGTTCTTTTTGTGTATTGCTCGTAATTACCATGGAATATTCTTGGTTCACTCTCATCTACTTGTAGAATATGGTCTGCAACAGAGCGAATAAAGGCACGGTCATGGCTAATGAAAAGTATTGTGCCAGGGTATTCTTGTAACATAATTTCTAATTCTTCTTGCGTCGCTAAGTCTAAATAGTTTGTCAAACTTATTTCTGTTCGCTATTTTTGAATTTATTATTATACAATTGTGCTTTTGCCAGCGCCTCAGCATCGTTTTGGATTTCATCTAGTCCATTCGCATCCCCAATAATATATCCTTCAAATGATGAACCAACAAAATCAAAGATGTATTGAAACTGAGCGATAAGCGGCAATGCTTTCAGTTTTGGATTGTCTCCGCCAACGATGACAACATACATTTTTTTGCCTTTCATTTTTTCTTTGAAATGAAGAGATGTATCGCGCAAGCTTTGTGACCAACGATCGACGAAGTTTTTCATATGTCCGCTCATTCCGTACCAGTATAGCGGTGTAGCAAAGATAATTGTGTCGTGCTCTAACATGCGTTTCGTTAACTGCTCATAATCATCATTTACAGGTTGGAATCCTTCTGCATCATGACGCTTATCTGTAATAGGATAGACTGTGTGATCACGTAAATAAATTTGTTCTGTTTCAATTCCATCAATCATCATATGTGTTAAAGCTTCCGTATTTCCGTTTTTTCTTGAACTGCCATGTATAACAAACATGTAATCATCCCTTTTCTTTTGCTTGTTTTAGGAGTGAAACGTGTTTTTGCAAATTTGTTTGAATGTTGGAAAGCAATGAGATTTGCTTTGTTACTTCATTGAGTTTATCTTCATAAAGCGTAAGAATGCTGCTGCACGGATTGTCGTATAGGTGCGGTTCAATTGCAAGGCAACGCAGCATCCTTGCCGTCTCTTCTAAATTTAAGCCAATTTGTAAGTACATTTGAATAAGCTCCACTTTTTCGATGGCACTTTTATCAAAATCACGGTAGCCATTTGCGAGGCGCTTAGAAGGGAGTAGTCCCTTTTCTTCGTAATGTCTTAGTGATCTTTCACTAACGCCAGTTTCTTTTGATAATTCTCCAATTCGCAATGTGTTTCACTCCTTTTACATGTATTGTAAACCTTCACACTAATGTGAAGGTCAATGCTGTTTTTTCGCAAAAGAGTCTACATGATTTAAAAACACCTGAATGGCTTTAGACGGGATGAAGTATTTGCCGCGCACGATGGAGAATGGACGGATGAGTTGTTCATTTGGAACTTCGACGTGGAATAGCTCTTTTGCCAGTAGCTCTTTTCGTACAGTCCAATCAGAAAGTATAGCGATGCCAAGTCCGGCACTAACTGCTTCCTTAACGCTTTGGATACTACTAAATGTAAAGAATCGTTTCATTTTCAAATGGTGTTGATGAATAAAGCGGTCACTATAAGCGCGTGTACCAGAACCACTTTCTCTTAATACCCATACTTGATCTTGGAGTGTACTTTCATTTATTTCATTTGTGCGGAGCAGTGGATGATTTGGAGGGACGACGAGCTTCATTTCATCTTGCATAAACGTTTCAACGTCAACGTCGGCGTATACGACTTGCCCTTCCACTAAGCCGATATCGATTTGATTAGAGCGAAGACTTTGTAAAACGTCTTCTGTATTTGAGATAAAGGTATGAACTTCGACGTGTGGATTTTCATTCGCATAGTTAGCCAGTATTTTTGGAAGTAAGTATTCGCCAATTGTGAAACTAGCACCGATGCGAAGAGTTCCTGTTACAACGTTATGTAATTCGTTAATTTCTTGTTTGGCTTCTTCGTAAAGAGAGAGCATTTGCTTTGCATGTATATATAGTATGTTTCCAGCCTCCGTCACTTGGACGTGCTTTGGGGAGCGCTGAATAAGAGTAGTGCCAAATTCGTTTTCTAAGTTGCGTATATGCATACTTACGCCAGGTTGTGAAAGGTTTAATAATTCTGCTGCACGTGAGAAGTGTTTCTGTTCAACGACAGTAACAAATATTTTTAAAATGTCTACGTTCATGTAATGGGCTCCTTTCTTTTTCTATCATCTTATCATAAGTATTTCTGATGATAGAGATTTGGTATTGATATTAAACTTATTATAGAAACTCTCTTATAATGTAAGTAGAAAGAACATGCATGTTCCAATACGATTATTGGGGTGGTACAAGGTGGAACAAACACTTGTTATACAAAAGAAGAAGGGCTTTGGATTTTCGCAAGGAATTGGGATTACATTATTAATCGCAATTGCCGCGAAATATTTAGCTGGGCTTCCATTTTTAAATATTATGGGACAATTAGTAATTGCTATTCTAATTGGGATGGTTTGGCGCGCTGCAATTGGAGTTCCTCATGATGCGATTGCAGGAACGAACTTTGCGAGTAAGAAGTTACTGCGCTTTGGGATCATCTTACTTGGAATGCGATTAAATCTTGTTGATATTGCGAAGGCGGGGCCGAAAGTATTGGTCATCGCGGCGGTTGTTATTACATTTACTATTTTTGTTGTGTACGGACTAACGAAAGTATTTAAAGTAGAAAAGAAACTTGGGATTTTAACAGCATGCGGTACGGCAATTTGCGGCGCGGCCGCGGTTGTGGCAATTGCACCGCAAGTGAAAGCAAAAGATGACGAAACAGCAGTTGGAGCAGCGATTATCGCAATTTTAGGTACTATATTTACGCTTATTTATACGTTATTATATCCAGTGCTTGGTTTATCTCCATACGGTTACGGTGTATTCTCAGGTGCGACGCTGCATGAGATCGCCCATGTCATCGCAGCTGCGGCACCAGGAGGAAGCACGGCTGTAGACATCGCAGTTATCGTGAAATTAACGCGCGTTGCAATGCTTGTGCCAGTAGCGATTTTAATTGGATTATGGTTTGGTAAGAGTGAAGGTAGCGAGGAAAAAAAATCGTGGCGCGATCTTCCAATTCCGTGGTTCATCTTCGGATTTTTAGCGATGAGTGCAGTGCATTCGCTCGGGGTTATACCAGAAGTTGTTGCCGGCTACATTGTTGTCATTGCTTACATGCTGATTGCAATGGCGATGGCGGGGCTTGGTTTAAATGTAGAGTTTAAAACGTTCCGTAAGTTAGGAAGTAAGGCATTCGTGGCGGGGCTGATCGGCTCGGTTTGCCTTTCTATTCTTGGATACGTTCTTGTATATGCGTTAGGATTTATGTAGTAGGACGAAGAAGCTGTTCCAAAAGATATTTTGGGACAGCTTCTTTCTTATGCTTATAGTGCTATCGATGTCGATATATTAAAAAAACGCTGATATAAATTGAACTACTCTTGTACTTTGTTAGAGTAGATGTTTAGTGAAATGTTTTTCTAAAATTTGTAAGGATATCTTTACTTGTTGCTGGAAAATATTTATAATTTAAGTAAAGATATCTTTACTTTTGAAGGTGGATCCTATGGGTGTGAAAAATAAAATAAAAGAGTTAAGAAAGCAAAATCATATAACACAAGTTGAAATGGCAAAGGCGATGCAGGTGACGCGGCAGACGATAGTGGCGATTGAAAATCATCATTACAATCCGAGTCTAGAGTTATCCTTAAAAATCGCCAAGTATTTTGGAGTGAAGGTGGAGGAAATCTTTACGCTGGAGTAAGGGAGAAAGAAAATAAATGATAAGTTTGAGAGATTTCAATTAGATTAAACGTTTAAATATATAAGGATTGGTTTTGGTTTATTGATAAGTATCGCATCAACGAGCGTGTTAGCAACAAGGAATAGATAGAAAAAAGGGGAACTGGGATGGGATTACCGGTATTATGTGTCGCTACGGCTATTTTTGCTTTGTTTTGGGGAATGCAGAACTTCTCTCGTAATCCAGTGCCAAGTATTTGTATTATGCTCGGTACTGTCGGTTTATCATATTATTTATTAGTTTCAGCTCATTATCATAAAACAGCAACGAGTGTTGTTGTTGGAGCACTTATTTTATTTTGTGGGCGCGCCATACAAAAGGGGTTATTTCCATAAAAGCTGTTTATACACTTTGTATAAACAGCTTTTTGTATTTTTTTACAAATTACTTGAAAGTTACGTAACGTCATCTTTTATAATGAAGGGGAAGAGGTGATGGTAGTGATTTCAATACAAGAATTGACGAGAGAAACAGGGGTTACAGTACGTACATTACGTTATTACGATCAAATAGATTTGTTAAAGCCGAGCGGGAAAACAGAAGGTGGGCATCGTTTATATAGTGAAGTTGACGTAATAAGGCTGCAACAAATTTTATTTTTAAAGGAAATGGGATTTTCATTAAAAGAGGCTGCGAATATGTTAGTAAAAGGTGAGCTTAACTTAAAGGATTCTCTTGAAAAACAACTTCGGTTTGTACAGGAAGAACAAAAGAAATTTAATCGAATGGAGCGTGTTTTACAAGCTGTTGTTTATTCGGTAGATGTGGAGGGAGATCTTGATTGGAAAGTTATGTTTGAACTTATTCAGCTTTCGAAACAGTCTCCTCGTATACGTGAAATATTCCAAAATGAAGTGTTTTCAAAGGAAGAACAAAAGTTGCTTCACAATTTGCCGAATATGAGTGAAGAAGATCCGAATGTTTTAGAATGGGTAGATTTATTAAAGCAATTCCGTACTTTTATGAAGGAAGGTAAAGAAGCTGCTAATGATGAGGTACAAGGGGCAACGAAAAAATTAATGCAGAAGTGTTTAGAAATGGCTAATGGTGACGAAGCATTTTTAGATAAGTTATGGGAAGTTAGAAAATCGAAGGAAGATTCACAGAAAATGAGCATGTATCCAATTGAAGAAGAACTTTTAATATATATGGATGAAGCTTTTCGTATTTATGATGAAAAGGAGAAGGATAAATGAGTATACTCGCAGAATATCGTTGGTATTTTTTAATTGGGGCAGAAATTGTATTTTGGTTATCAGCTATCGGTTTCTTTTTACTCCGTTACGGATTCCGTTTGAAAAAGGCGAGCTTTATTATGGGGATTGTACTCCTCGTAAATGAAGTGTTTATTTTAACATTAGGGGTAGTGGACTATTATCAAACAGGAAAGTTCTCTAAATTTCAAATCATTACTGTAATTATTTTATTGTATGCAGTTTTCTACGGGAAAAAGGATTTGAAGAAGCTGGATATATTTGCGCAAAAGCTAGTTGCGAAATGGCGTAATGAACCAGCGCCAATTATGGAAGAGCACATAGAATTAACAGGTATGGCCTATGCGAAGCAGGAAATAAAAAATTGGGTATTACATCTTGTTTTATTCGTTGGTGTGCACATATTCTTTTTCTTCGCGTATGGATTTATTCCGTTTGAACAATGGGGTAATTGGTTAGAATCAGGAATCGTTTTAAATAAAGCTGCAAGCCGTGTGAGCCAAGTGTGGGCGATTATATTTTTAGTTGATACAGCAATTTCATTTTCATATGTTATTTTTCCAAAGAAGGAGAAAGGAAAAGAAAAGCTACTTTCATAGTTGAAAGTAGCTTTTGGGTATACAAATAATTTTTATAGGAGAGGATGACAATAGGAAAAAGAACTAGTTTTATATGTCTATGTCTATGTCTATGTCTATTTCTCTTTAGTTTAGTAGCATGTTCACCATCTAACACTACAATTAATAAGAAGAATGATGCCATTGTAAAGGGAACCAGGATTTCCAATCTAGATAAATTCGAGCAGTTCGTTTGGAATGTGGAACAAGGGAAAGTTGATGAAATAAGAATTGTACAGTATACCGATGAAGGTGACCCGGTTTTTCAAACGTTAGAGCATAGTGGGAAAGATATCCTTTATGTGTTAGATAGTAGACAAGACAAATTTGCTGGTGAGGATAAAAGGTTATATAAAGATAGCTGTAAAAGGATTGTTAAAGAGCAGCGTGAATCACAAACGGCTTATAGGTTAATAGACTGTGTGAATGAAAATGGGCGCAATGGATATGATTTATTATATGTACCTAAAAAATAGAGTTAGTAGAGGAAGGAAGTTTTGACTCCTTCCTTTTTCTATGTGTAGATTGTCGAAAATTTTACCGAATATCTGTTCGTTTTTTTAGGTTTTTTATGGGCGTTCGTGGTAAAATAATAATACAGATTTTTATGAGGAGGTCGGATTTTATTTGGAACATCAATTTGAAATTATATCAGCGTATTCCCCGCAAGGTGATCAGCCGGTAGCTATAGAGAAGCTTGTAGAGGGAATTAATAGTGGAAAGAAAAAGCAAGTGTTGCTTGGAGCGACAGGAACGGGTAAGACATTTACGATTTCAAATGTCATTAAAGAAGTGCAAAAGCCAACACTTGTTATGGCTCACAATAAAACGTTAGCAGGACAGCTATATAGTGAGTTGAAAGACTTTTTCCCGAATAATGCAGTTGAGTATTTTGTTAGTTATTACGATTATTATCAGCCAGAAGCGTATGTACCACAAACAGATACGTTTATTGAAAAGGACGCGCAGATTAATGATGAAATTGATAAATTGCGTCACTCAGCAACGTCTGCATTATTTGAACGGGACGATGTAATTATCGTTGCGAGTGTTTCGTGTATATATGGTTTAGGTTCTCCTGAAGAATACCGTGAGTTAGTTGTTTCACTTCGAGTTGGTATGGAAAAGGACCGCAATCAATTGCTTCGTGAACTTGTTGATGTGCAGTATGGACGTAATGATATTGATTTCAAGCGTGGTACATTCCGTGTGCGCGGAGATGTAGTTGAAATCTTCCCGGCATCACTTGATGAGCATTGTATCCGAATTGAGTTTTTCGGTGATGAAATCGATCGTATTCGCGAAGTAAATGCGTTAACAGGTGAAGTATTAGCAGAACGTGATCATGTAGCAATCTTCCCAGCATCTCACTTCGTTACACGTGAAGAGAAAATGAAGGTCGCTATTGAAAATATCGAAAAAGAATTAGAAGAGCGTTTAAAGGAGTTAAATGATAACGGTAAGTTGTTAGAAGCGCAGCGTATAGAGCAACGTACACGTTATGATTTAGAAATGATGCGCGAGATGGGCTTTTGTTCAGGGATTGAAAACTATTCCCGTCATTTAACACTTCGTCCAGCAGGTGCAACGCCGTATACGTTATTAGATTATTTCCCGAAAGATTTCTTAATCGTTATGGATGAATCGCACGTATCAGTGCCACAAGTAAGAGCGATGTATAACGGTGACCAAGCACGTAAACAAGTGCTTGTGGATCATGGATTCCGTCTGCCATCGGCTCTAGATAATAGACCGCTCATGTTTGATGAGTTTGAAGAAAAAACAAATCAAGTTATTTACGTTTCAGCAACGCCGGGACCGTATGAGTTAGAGCAGTCACCAGAAGTAATAGAACAAATTATTCGTCCAACAGGGCTTTTAGATCCACCAATCGATATACGACCTATTGAAGGTCAAATTGACGATCTATTAGGAGAAATTCAAGATCGTATTGCAAAAAATGAACGTGTACTAATTACGACTTTAACGAAGAAAATGTCAGAGGATTTAACGGATTACTTAAAAGATGTAGGAATTAAAGTGAACTATCTTCACTCTGAAATTAAAACGTTAGAACGTATTGAAATTATTCGTGACCTTCGCCTTGGTAAGTTTGATGTACTTGTCGGTATTAACTTATTACGAGAAGGATTAGATATTCCAGAAGTATCACTTGTAGCTATTTTAGATGCAGATAAGGAAGGGTTCTTGCGTTCAGAACGTTCGTTAATTCAAACGATTGGTCGTGCGGCGCGTAATGAAAACGGCCGCGTTATTATGTACGCAGATCGCATAACGAGATCGATGGGAATTGCAATTGAAGAAACGCAGCGTCGTCGTACTATACAAGAAGCTTACAATGAAGAGCATGGTATCACGCCGAAAACGATTCAAAAAGGCGTTCGTGATGTAATCCGTGCAACGACAGCGGCTGAAGAGACAGAAACATACGAAGCAACTCCTGCTAAGAAAATGACGAAAAAAGAGCGCGAAAAGACAATTGCGAAGATGGAAGCAGAGATGAAAGAAGCAGCAAAAGCGTTAGACTTCGAGCGTGCAGCTGAACTAAGAGATTTACTATTAGAATTAAAAGCGGAAGGGTGAAAAGAGTGAGTAAGAGCAAGGATTTTATCGTTGTAAAAGGTGCTAGAGCACATAACTTAAAAAATATTGATGTAACCATTCCGAGAAATCAGCTTGTTGTTGTAACGGGATTGTCTGGTTCGGGGAAATCATCATTAGCATTTGATACGATTTATGCAGAAGGGCAGCGCAGATATGTAGAATCGTTATCTGCGTATGCGCGCCAGTTTTTAGGACAAATGGATAAGCCGGATGTAGATACGATTGAAGGATTGTCACCAGCGATTTCAATCGATCAAAAAACGACGAGTCGTAATCCACGTTCAACTGTCGGAACAGTGACGGAGATTTATGATTATTTACGTTTATTATTTGCACGAATTGGTACGCCAATTTGTCCGAATCATGGGATTGAAATTACATCACAAACAGTCGAGCAGATGGTAGACCGTGTTCTTGAATATCCTGAGCGTACGAAATTACAAGTGTTAGCGCCTATCGTGTCTGGGCGTAAAGGAGCGCATGTGAAAGTACTTGAAGATATTAAGAAGCAAGGGTATGTTCGTGTACGTGTTGATGGTGAAATGCTTGATGTGTCTGAAGAGATTACGTTAGATAAAAATAAGAAGCATTCCATTGAAGTTGTAATTGACCGTATTGTTGTAAAAGAAGGAATCGCAAGCCGTCTTGCTGATTCACTTGAAAGTGCATTAAAGCTTGGCGGAGGCCGAGTGTTAATCGATGTAATGGGAGAAGAGGAACTTCTATTTAGTGAACATCATGCTTGTCCGCATTGTGGTTTTTCAATCGGAGAATTAGAGCCGCGTATGTTCTCATTCAACAGTCCGTTCGGAGCATGTCCTTCTTGTGATGGACTTGGTTCAAAGCTAGAGGTAGATTTAGAACTTGTTATTCCGAACTGGGATTTATCATTAAATGAACATGCGATTGCTCCATGGGAACCGACAAGCTCACAATATTACCCACAGCTTTTACAATCTGTATGTAATCATTACGGCGTTGATATGGATGTGCCTGTGAAAGATATACCGAAAGATTTATTTGATAAAGTGTTGTACGGAAGCGGTGAAGAGAAAGTTTATTTCCGCTATGTAAATGAATTTGGTCAAGTAAAGGAAAATGAGATTTTATTTGAAGGTGTTATTCCAAATATCGAACGTCGTTATCGTGAAACGAGTTCTGATTATGTCCGTGAGCAAATGGAAAAGTATATGGCAGAGCAAGCTTGTCCGAAGTGTAAAGGTGGACGCTTAAAGCCTGAGAGTTTAGCTGTTTTCGTTGGTGATAAAACGATTGCTGATGTAACGAAGTATTCTGTTCAAGAAGTACAGGAATTCTTCTCGAATGTGGAGCTAACGGAGAAACAACAAAAAATTGCTCATTTAATTTTAAGAGAAATCCAAGAGCGCGTTGGGTTCTTAGTGAACGTCGGTTTAGATTATTTAACGTTAAGTCGTGCCGCAGGAACTTTATCAGGTGGTGAGGCGCAGCGTATTCGTTTAGCGACGCAAATTGGTTCTCGTCTTACTGGCGTACTTTACATTCTTGATGAGCCTTCTATCGGTTTACATCAGCGCGATAACGATCGTCTTATTCGTACGTTGCAAGAAATGCGCGATTTAGGTAATACATTAATCGTTGTTGAGCATGATGAAGATACAATGATGGCTGCTGATTATTTACTTGATATCGGACCGGGTGCAGGTATTCACGGTGGGCAAGTTGTATCGGCAGGGACACCAGCTGAAGTGATGCAAGATGATAATTCGTTAACAGGAAAATATTTAAGCGGTAAAGAGTTTATTCCAGTTCCACTTGAAAGACGTAAAGGTGACGGACGTAAAGTGGAGATTGTCGGCGCAAAAGAGAATAACTTAAAGAATGCAAAAATGTCATTCCCACTCGGTACGTTTGTAGCGGTAACAGGTGTATCTGGATCAGGTAAAAGTACGATGATTAATGAAGTACTATATAAATCGTTAGCGCAAAAGTTATATAAAGCGAAAGCGAAGCCAGGTACTCATAAAGAGATTAAAGGTCTTGAACATTTAGATAAAGTAATTGATATTGATCAATCGCCAATTGGTCGTACACCACGTTCTAATCCAGCGACGTACACAGGTGTATTCGATGATATTCGTGATGTGTTTGCACAAACGAACGAAGCTAAAGTGCGCGGATATCAAAAAGGACGTTTCAGCTTTAACGTAAAAGGTGGCCGTTGTGAAGCGTGCCGTGGAGATGGAATTATTAAAATCGAAATGCATTTCTTACCAGATGTGTATGTTCCGTGTGAAGTTTGTCACGGTAAACGTTACAACCGTGAAACGTTAGAAGTGAAATATAAAGATAAGAATATTTCTGAAGTGTTAGGGATGACAATTGAAGATGGAGTAGAATTCTTCGCCAATATTCCTAAAATTAAGCGTAAACTTCAAACGCTTGTAGATGTTGGGCTTGGTTATATGAAATTAGGTCAACCAGCAACAACATTATCTGGTGGGGAAGCACAGCGTGTGAAATTAGCTTCTGAATTACACCGCCGTTCTACAGGTCGTACGTTATATATTTTAGATGAGCCAACGACTGGTTTACATGCGCATGATATTGCACGTCTTCTAGAAGTGCTGCAACGTCTTGTTGAGAGTGGTGAGACGGTACTTGTAATTGAACATAATTTAGATGTGATTAAAACAGCTGATTATATCGTTGACCTTGGACCAGAAGGCGGGGACAAAGGTGGACAAATCGTCGCTTCGGGAACGCCAGAGCAAGTAGTAAAAGAAGAGCGCTCGTATACTGGTAAGTATTTAAAAGAGATTTTAAATCGTGATAAAGCAAGAATGAAAGAGAAAATAAAAGAAGTAGAGTTATCGCAATAAGTGTATGAATAAAACCGGGTGGAAATGACACTCGGTTTTTATTGTATAGGGGGAGATGATGGAGTTTTTAGATGTGTTGCGAAAGAAGAATATGAAGGTAAGAAAGTTCCAAAAGTGGGGTGTATATTTTCGGAAGCGCTGGGAGAATAACTTTGCAAACCATTTAAGTGATGAAGAAAAAGAAGACATTTTTTTTTACGGAGATAAGTATGTATGTGGATATCTTTGGCACATATTTAGTTATGAGAAAAAGAAGTGCTTAGAAGGAATAGAAGCAGAGAGCGCGTTTCATAATGAAGTGAAAAAGGAGTGCTACATTTTCTACCAACACTGTGATGAGGTACTATTAATAAAGGATGCGAGTTTATTACATCTGGATGATACATTGTGTGAGACAGATGATGCGTATAAAGGTGATATCTATATTGTAGATAAAGATTTCACTTGGACTTTTGTAAAAACTCATGAACATAGATGGTGTGGTCCCTATTTCACAAAGAAATGTTGGTAGGTATACAAGCGTGAAGAGTAGAATAAGTTGGTATAAGTATTTGTATGATACTTGCGTTTATTGTCTATTAGCGTATGATGAAATATATATGTTAAAAGGATGTGTAAGAAAATGAGATGGATTGTATCACTTCTTGTAAATAGCGTTGTGTTAATCGCTGTATCGGGACTTTTAAAAGGGATTGCACCAGACGCGTTTTACGTAGCGAATATACAAACTGCAATTATTGCGAGTATTATTTTGGCTGTTTTAAATGTGTTCGTAAAGCCGTTTTTAATTTTAATTACGCTACCAATTACTGTTGTAACTTTCGGCTTCTTCTTAATTGTTATTAATGCGATTACGTTAAAAATAGCAGATTCATTATTAGGAGATGCTTTTAATATATCAGGATTTGGTGTAGCGATTGTTGCGGCAATTTGTATTTCAATTTTTAATATGATTATTGAAAAGGCAATTGTGGAACCTCTATATGAAAAAAAGAGAAAATGACAAAAAGAAAAACATTTCATTATTCGTATGAAATGTTTTTTTCTATTTATCAGAAACCGTATTTCTTGTTTCCAGAAAAAAATGGTACAATATCCGGTAGAATGGAATTTTACATCAAACGAGACTGAACCCGCAGCGGAGTGGAGGTTTATACATATGCCAAAAGTAAGGACAAAAGATTTAATTGAACAATTTCAATTGGAGTTAATAAGTGGTGAGGAAGGAATTCATCGTCCGATTGATACAAGTGATTTATCACGACCTGGAATTGAAATGGCAGGATTCTTTACATATTATCCAGCTGATCGCGTGCAGCTTCTTGGAAAAACGGAGCTTACGTTCTTTGATACGTTAACGACAGAACAAAAACAAGAGAGAATGAAAGCGCTTTGTACCGAGGAGACGCCATGTATTATTATAACTCGTAATCAAGATGTACCAGATGAGTTATTACAAGCATCACGTGAATCAGGCATGCCTTTATTACGTTCTTCTCAAACGACAACGAGATTATCAAGTCGTTTAACCAATTATTTAGAAGGTAAGCTAGCACCAACAACTGCTGTTCATGGTGTATTAGTGGATATTTACGGTGTTGGTGTTTTAATTACAGGTCAAAGTGGTGTTGGTAAAAGTGAGACAGCTCTTGAACTTGTGAAGCGTGGCCATCGCCTTGTTGCGGATGATAGTGTAGAAATTCGCCAAGAAGATGAAGACACATTAGTAGGAAGCTCACCAGATTTAATTGAGCATTTATTAGAAATTCGTGGTCTAGGTATCATTAACGTTATGACGTTATTCGGTGCAGGGGCAGTGCGAAATTATAAGCGTATTACACTTGTTATTAATCTTGAAATTTGGGATCAAAAGAAAAATTATGATCGCTTAGGTCTTGATGAAGAGAAGATGAAAATTATTGATACAGAACTTACGAAGATTACACTTCCGGTTCGTCCTGGTCGAAACTTGGCTGTTATTATTGAAGTAGCAGCGATGAACTTCCGTTTAAAGCGTATGGGAGTCAATGCAGCACAGCAGTTCTCAGAACGATTAATGAGTGCGATTGAGTTAGGGAATCAGGAGTAAACATTGGAGAGGGAGGTCATACATATGCTGTTAGGTTCTGTACCGCAGCTTGACCGCGTAGCTGTCCAACTTGGGCCGTTTCCTGTTTATTGGTACGGGATTATTATCGGTACAGGTGTGCTATTAGGTCTTTGGCTAGCAACTCGCGAGGGAGAAAGGCTAGGTATTCCAAAAGATACATTTGTTGACCTTGTATTAATTGCAGTACCGATCGCTATTCTATTTGCGAGAATGTATTATGTTATTTTTGAATGGGAATATTACGCGCAAAACCCGAGTCAAATTATTAATATTCGTCAAGGTGGCTTGGCGATTCATGGTGGTTTAATCGGAGCGGTTATTACCGGAATTCTTTTTGCAAAGCGACGCGGGGTTTCATTCTGGAAGTTGGCGGATATTGCTGCGCCAAGTATTTTACTAGGACAAGCAATTGGCCGATGGGGAAACTTTATGAACCAAGAGGCACATGGTGATGAAGTAACGAGACAGTTTTTAGAAGGTCTTCATTTACCAGATTTCATTATTAATCAAATGTATATTGAGGGTGTGTACTATCATCCGACGTTTTTATATGAATCATTATGGAATTTTGTAGGTGTAATTTTACTACTTGCATTAAGAAAAGTGAATTTACGCCGCGGGGAATTATTCTTCACATATTTAATTTGGTATTCAGTAGGACGCTTCTTCGTAGAAGGCTTACGTACAGATAGTTTAATGCTAGGACCACTTCGCATTGCACAAGTAATGTCAATTGGACTTGTTGTTATTTCTATTATTTTCATTATTGTGAGACGAAAAATGGGGCAAGCTGATAAAAGATATTCGGAAAATTAGAGAAAAGTAGCATCTTATTGTAAGATGCTGCTTCTTTCATATTCAGGAAAGCGAAAGGACTAAGGCAATGAGAATAAATACAGTGTTATTTGATTTAGATGGAACTTTAATTAATACAAACGAACTTATTATTTCTTCTTTTTTACATACTTTAAATACATATTATCCAAATCAATATAAGCGTGAAGATGTGTTGCCATTTATCGGTCCATCTTTGCATGATACTTTCAGCAAGATTGATGAAAGTAAGGTTGAAGAGATGATTACAAGCTATCGCGAATTTAACCATGATCATCATGATGAATTAGTAGAAGAATATGAAACTGTATATGAAACAGTTCGAGAGTTGAAGAAGCAAGGTTATAAAGTTGGTATTGTTACAACGAAAGCGAGACAAACCGTTGAGATGGGATTACAGTTGTCAAAGCTTGATGAATTTTTTGATGTTGTCGTGACAATTGATGATGTAGAGCATGTGAAACCACATCCAGAGCCACTTCAAAAAGCGCTTGAATTATTAGATGCAAAACCAGAAGAGGCATTGATGGTTGGGGATAATCATCATGATATTGTCGGTGGTCAAAATGCGGGGACGAAAACAGCTGCGGTTTCATGGACGTTGAAAGGTAGAGCGTATTTAGAAGCTTACAAGCCGGACTTTATGCTAGATAAAATGAGTGATTTGCTACCGATTTTGTCTAATATGAACCGTTCATAAAGGTCCAAGTAAGTTAGTAGAGGAGCGAGCTAAGTGCGACGGACAACGCGCTATCCTGTTTCAGGAGGAAATTCATTATGGAATGTGTATAAAACAGTGTCTTTTTGGAAGGTAATGAAAAACTTTATTATTATCCAAATTGCGCGTTACACGCCATTTTTATCTGTGAAGAATTGGTTGTACCGTACTTTTTTACGGATGAAAGTAGGAAAGAAAACATCATTTGCACTTATGGTAATGCCGGATATTATGTTCCCAGAAAAGATAACTGTGGGAGAGAATTCGATTATTGGTTATAACACAACGCTTTTAGCACATGAATATTTAATTCGTGAATATCGACTTGGGGAAATCATCATTGGAAATGAAGTGATGATTGGAGCGAATGTAACAATATTACCAGGTGTGAAAATTGGAGATGGTGCGACTGTCTCAGCTGGCACACTTGTTCATAGAGATGTACCGAGCGGAGCTTTCGTAGGTGGAAATCCAATGCGTATTATTTATACGAAAGAGCAAATGACCGCAAGAGAAGGTTCATGGTGAAAATGTAACATTTCTCTTCTTTTTTTATGAATAAAAAGGAAATAATTGAGTAGAATATACTGTTTTGTTTTTTACGGAATCGTTTATACTTATAGATAGAAGAATGTGTGAACGAAGAAAACAAAAAACTGGAGGATATATGGGGAAAAATCAAAGAATATATAAGGAGAACGGACAAGTTATCTCTTTTAATCAGCTAGCGGACTTCTTTTATAAAAAAGGGATGAGAGCTTACAAAGGGCAAAAATTGCAAGATGCAATTAAATATTTTCGAAGAGCGGCACAAAGTGAGAAGGAGCCGTTTATTTTATGTCAATTAGCATCAGTATTATCTGAGGCTGGTGAATATCAAGAATCGAATCAAATCTTCTTAAAGTTAGTTAGATCTAATCCAGAACTTGAACAGTGCTATTATTTTATTGCAAATAATTATGCATATATGGGGTTATTTCAACAGGCGAAGAAATATGCGGATCGCTATTTAGAATTTGCAAAAGAGAAGGAATTCGTAGAAGATACATTAGAACTTCTTGAGATTATGGAAGAAGAAGCAATGGGTGCGGAAGAGATTGAAGATGAAGATGATTTAATTGTTATGCAGGAAGAAGCGAATCGTTATATTCGTAATGGACAATTGGAAGAAGCGATTGCTACATTAGAAATTGTTACGAAAGATTATCCGGAATTTTGGTCAGGTCATAATAATTTAGCCATTGCACATTTTCAATCTGGTAATGTAGACAAGGCACTGAAGTTAACAGAAATGATTTTAGAGAAAAATCCTGGTAATATACATGCGCTTTGTAATACGCTTATTTTTCTATATTCAATTGGAGAGCATAAACAAGTAGAAGCGTTAGCGGGACAGCTAGTTTCAGTATATCCGATTTCATTTGAACATCGTTTGAAACTGGGAACCACACTTGCAACGATTGGTTATTTCGAGCATGCATATAAATGGTTCAAATTATTAAAGCGTCAAGGATACGAGGGAGACGTTAGTTTTTATTATTGGTTTGCATATTCTGCTTATATGGTGAAAGATCAGCAACTAGCTGAAAAAATGTGGCAACATGTCGTGGAATTGCACCCTGATAAAAAAGGAAAAGAGCCCTGGAATGCGCTGAATTTAGCAGATGAAGGACAAAGTTTGCTATTTGAAGAATTACGAAAATCATTTCAGCAAAGTGCGACGTTAGAAGAACAAATGCTGGCTTTATATTTAATGAATGAATTGTCAACGCCGGAGAAGGTTGGATTCTTCTTTGATATAACGCAAGCGAAGAACGGTGTTCCCATCGTATCACAACTTGCAAATTACTTCTTTTTACTTAATAGTCATAAGAGTATTCCAGCTGATTTACAACAATTTGAGCAGTGCGTACGAATCGCGGATGCATTATACAATTATACGAAAAAAGATGATGAATTAATTGAAGAGTGTTTACACTTTTGGTTTTGTACGTTCATACGTTTATATACATCTGGAGATATATTTACAAATGTGTACGGCTGGTCAGCTGCGATTGAATACATTGTACGCGGCGAACAAGGAAATAAAATGACACAGTCGGAGCTTGGAGATGTATATAATGTATCTGTAGCGACTGTCCGAAAGTATGTGCAAGCTGTTAAGCGTACGCACACATAAGATAAGCAAATCATTGGGAAAAAAATGATGCTAACAGTATAATGAGGGTAACTTAATTGTGTAGGAATGGATAGGAGTGAATAGTGTGTCAGAAGAAAAAATTTATGATGTCGTTATTATTGGTGCAGGACCAGCTGGTATGACAGCTGCAGTATATACATCTCGTGCAAATTTAAGCACATTAATGCTTGAGCGTGGTATTCCAGGTGGCCAAATGGCAAACACAGAAGATGTAGAAAACTACCCAGGTTATGAGTCTATTTTAGGACCAGACTTATCAAATAAAATGTTTGAGCATGCGAAGAAATTTGGTGCTGAATATGCATACGGTGATGTGAAAGAAGTCATCGATGGTAAAGAATACAAAACAATTATTGCTGGTAAAAAAGAATATAAAGCACGTGCAATTATCGTTGCAAGCGGTGCAGAGTATAAAAAAATTGGTGTACCGGGTGAAACAGAACTTGGCGGCCGTGGTGTATCATATTGTGCAGTATGTGACGGGGCATTCTTTAAAGAAAAAGAACTTATCGTAATTGGCGGCGGAGATTCTGCTGTTGAAGAGGGTGTATTCTTAACGCGCTTTGCATCAAAAGTAACGATTGTTCACCGTCGTGACACGCTTCGTGCACAGAAAATTTTACAAGACCGTGCTTTCCAAAATGAAAAAGTAGATTTCATTTGGAACCATACTATAAAAGAAATCAACGAAGCAAGTGGTAAAGTAGGAAGTGTAACACTTGTCGACGTAAACAGTGGAGAAGAGAAAGAAGTCAAAACTGACGGCGTATTCGTATACATCGGTATGTTACCATTATCAAAACCATTTGTTGAACTAGGTATTACAAATGAAAATGGTTACCTTGAAACGAACGAACGTATGGAAACGAAAATTCCTGGTATTTTTGCAGCTGGTGATGTTCGTGAAAAAATGCTTCGTCAAATTGTAACTGCAACAGGTGACGGTAGTATTGCAGCACAAAGTGCTCAACATTACGTAGAAGAATTATTAGAGGAATTAAAAACTGTATCAGAAAAATAAGGGATAATATACCTTGTGAGAAGAAAGCTACCGACAGGAGCTTTCTTCTTTTTTTGTTTGAAAATGTCAAAATTTTGTCAAAAAATATTAGGATTATAAGCTTTCTTATTGATATACTGGACTTTACGGAAAAAATCACTATAAGAAATGAGGAATTTATTCAGTATGGAATGGCGTAATATATATCGTGGATTTTGTATGGGCGTTAGTGATTTAATTCCTGGTGTGAGCGGCGGTACAATCGCTGTTGTGTTAGGGATTTATGAACAATTGCTTGCGGCAATTAGTGGATTCTTTAGTCGTGAATGGAAAAAACATTTAGGATTTTTAATTCCCCTTGCAGCTGGTGTGGCAGCAGCATTTTTAACGTTAAGTCACGTTATTAAATATTTACTTGCAAATCATTATGAACCGACTCAATTTTTCTTCCTCGGTTTAATTATTAGTATATTACCGATGTTAATGAGAGAAGCTGATGCAAAGTCATCGTTTAAAGGTAAGCACATTGTTTTATTAATAGTTGCAGCAATTCTTGTTGCGATTACAGCTTTCTTTAAACCAGATAAGGCAGCAGATCCAATTACGACGTTAACAATTTTAAATGCAATTGGTTTATTTTTCGCAGGATGGATGGCTAGTATGGCCATGCTGCTTCCTGGGATTAGTGGATCGTTTATTTTATTAATTATTGGTGTGTATCCAACAGCAATTAACGCTTTAACTACACTTAATTTACCTTTAATCGTGGTTATCGGTGCTGGTGTTATGGTCGGATTTGTTGTAAGTAGTAAAGGCATTAGTTTTTTATTAGATCGTTATAAAAGTATGACATTTGCGGCAATTATTGGACTTGTAATCGGTTCGATTGTAATTGTGTTCCCTGGGATTCCGACTGGCGGATTTTCAATTATAAGTTCGATTATTACCTTTATTTTAGGATTTGCGATTGTTACTTATTTCGGTAAGAAATAAAGGCTTTAATCCCCTTGGCGATAAAAATCGTTAAGGGGATTTTTTATGCTATTCATTGAAAGTCTAAGCATTTACATTGCTTGTTATAGAAAGCTTTTTTAAAATTGTTGAGTAGCATATGCTTAACGAAAGAGGACTGGCTCCTTCGTTGTAGCAAACTGTTTTTGATAGTATAATGAAAGAAGTATGCAGTGAGGAATTTTACTGCAAGTAGCTGAGGTGAAGAAACATGCAAAGAGTGACAAACTGTGTGTTAATTAGAGATAATGAAGTACTCTTACTCCAAAAACCTCGCCGAAATTGGTGGGTTGCACCAGGCGGGAAAATGGAGCGTGGTGAGACTGTAAGAGATTCCGTTGTTCGCGAGTATCGTGAAGAAACAGGTATTTATTTGAAAAACCCAGCGTTAAAGGGGGTCTTCACCTTTGTCATCCAAGAAGGTGATAAAGTTGTTTCTGAATGGATGATGTTCTCCTTTTTAGCGACAGATTTTGCAGGAGAAAACAAACTAGAGAGCGAAGAAGGCATCATTGGTTGGCATACATTTGACAAAATTGATGATTTAGCAATGGCGCCAGGAGATTATCACATTATTGATTACTTAATTAAAGGAAATGGCATAATCTACGGTACATTTGTATATACCCCAGATTTTGAGTTGCTTTCATATCGATTAGATCCGAGTTAAACCGTCAAGGAGAGGATACGATGACAGAGAATAATGATATAAAAATGGTAATTATTACAGGGATGTCTGGAGCTGGAAAAACAGTAGCTTTACAAAGTTTTGAAGATTTAGGATATTTTTGTGTAGATAATTTGCCACCGATGTTATTGCCAAAGTTTATTGAACTTATGGCGGATTCAAAAGGGAAAATGAATAAAGTGGCACTTGGTATTGATTTACGTGGCCGCGAGTTTTTCGAACATTTATGGGGAGCGCTTGATGATTTATCAGAACGTACATGGATTATTCCTCATATTTTATTTTTAGATGCGAAAGATAGTACGCTTGTAACTCGTTATAAAGAAACGAGACGTTCGCATCCACTTGCACCAACTGGTTTGCCGTTAAAGGGAATCGAAGCAGAGCGCGATTTATTAACAGATATGAAGGCACGAGCGAATATTGTGCTTGATACATCGGATTTAAAACCGAAAGAATTACGTGAAAAAATTGTTCACTTGTTCTCAACAGAAACTGAGCAAGCATTTCGTGTAAATGTTATGTCATTTGGATTTAAGTACGGTATTCCAATTGATGCAGATTTAGTATTTGATGTTCGTTTTTTACCAAATCCATATTACATTCCACATATGAAGCCATTAACAGGACTAGATGAAGAAGTTTCTTCGTATGTACTGAAATTTAATGAGACACATAAGTTTTTAGAGAAGTTGACGGATCTGATTACTTTCATGTTGCCTCATTATAAAAGAGAAGGCAAAAGTCAACTTGTAATTGCAATTGGATGTACAGGTGGACAGCATCGTTCTGTTACGCTTACAGAATACCTTGGGAAACATTTGAAACCAGAGTATAGTGTTCATGTATCTCATCGTGATGTGGAGAAGAGAAAGGGCCATTAAGGGATGAAAAAAGAGAGAAAGCCTAAAATTGTTATCATGGGAGGCGGAACTGGACTCTCTGTTTTATTAAGAGGATTAAAGCAATATCCTGTTGATATTACAGCAGTTGTTACAATCGCTGATGATGGTGGCAGTTCAGGTAGATTACGTGATGAGCTAGAAATTCCACCTCCAGGTGACATCCGTAACGTACTTGTTGCGTTATCGGATGTAGAGCCACTGGTGGAAGCTTTATTTCAGCACCGTTTCACAACAGGGGACGGACTGAAAGGTCATGCGTTAGGAAATCTATTGTTGGCAGGTATGACCTCAATTACAGGAGACTTTTTCCATGCAATTACGGAAACAAGTAAAGTATTAAATGTCAGAGGACGTGTATTACCAGCAGCGAATCAAAGTGCGGTACTTCATGCGGAACTTGAAGATGGAGAAATTGTAACAGGCGAATCAAAGATTCCTTATTACGGAAAGAAGATTAATCGTGTCTTTTTAACTCCAGAAGATGTAGAGCCATTGCATGAAACCTTGGCTGAGATTAAACGAGCTGATTTACTCGTTTTCGGTCCAGGAAGTTTGTATACAAGTATATTACCCAACTTAGTTGTTAATAAAATTGGGGATGCTGTTCTTGCTGCAAAGGCGAAGAAGGTGTATGTATGTAACGTTATGACACAAGCGGGTGAAACGATGGGATATACTGCTTTTGATCATGTGCAGGCTTTACACGATCATTTAGGGCAACCATTTATTAATACTGCAATTGTAAATAACCGTGATATTCCTTGTGAATTACGTAAGTTATATGAGGAAGAAATGTCTACACCAGTTGTAGTGGATGAAGAACGTTTTGCTGAAAATAATATTGATGTCATTCAAGGTGGATTAGCGAAGTATGATGATCGTGTTGTAAGGCATGATACGTTAAAGTTAGCTTCGATTTTATATTCATTGTTATAAATATGCGTTGCCTCGTTTGAGGTAGCGCTCCTCATTCATATAGGACAAGAATTTTGTTCCATAATAATCGTATAAGGAGGTGTTGACTGTGTCATTTGCATCAGAAACAAAGAAAGAGCTGACGAACCTTGAAATGAAGGAATGCTGTGAAAAAGCTGAATTATCAGCGTTACTTCGAATGAATGGATCGCTTTCTTTTTCAAACCGTCGTCTATCTATTGATATTCAAACAGAAAATGCGGCAATTGCAAGAAGAATTTATACGCTTTTGAAAAAGGGATATGACGTAACGGTAGAATTGCTTGTTCGTAAAAAAATGCGATTGAAGAAAAATAATGTATATATCGTAAGGCTTGTTGAGAAGTCTCGCGAAATATTAGCCGATCTTCATATCGTGCGAGATGACTTTTCATTTATTCGAAATATATCACAAGAATTGATTGAGAAGAAGTGTTGTAAACGATCGTATTTACGCGGTGCATTTTTAGCAGGTGGTTCAGTAAATAACCCAGAAACATCATCTTATCATTTAGAGATCTTTTCGTTATATAAGGAACATAATGATGCTATATGTGAACTAATGAACGGATTTGATTTAAATAGTAAGACGCTGGAAAGAAGAAAAGGGTACATTACGTATTTGAAAGAAGCGGAGAAAATTACGGAATTTTTAAATATTATTGGTGCTCATAATGCGCTTTTAAGATTTGAAGATATTAGAATCGTACGTGATATGCGTAATTCCGTAAATCGTTTAGTGAACTGCGAAACAGCTAATTTAAATAAAACAATTGGTGCAGCGCTAAGGCAAATTGAAAATATCCGCTATATTGATGAGACGGTTGGTCTTGATATATTGCCAGATAAACTACGAGAAATTGCGCAGCTACGAAGAGATTATCAAGATGTAACATTGAAAGAGTTAGGTGAGATGGTATCCGGGGGGAAAATTAGTAAATCGGGTATTAATCATCGTTTGCGTAAAATCGATGAAATTGCAGAGAAATTACGCGCGGGGGAAACGGTAGCAAAAAAATAAGAGGTTAAAGGGGAAATGGAGCTGTGGTTCAAAAACGAGTTCAGGTTTCATTAAAAAACGGTTTACAAGCACGTCCGGCTGCGTTGTTTGTACAAGAGGCAAATCGCTTTCATGCAGATATCTTCATTGAGAAAGATGGAAAGACAGTAAATGCAAAGAGCATAATGGGGATTATGAGCTTAGCAATTGGAACTGGAAGCATGATAACAATTACAACAGAAGGTTCAGATGCAGAAGAGGCTTTAGAAGCATTAGCTGCATATGTACAATAAAGAGCTATCGCGTATATGCGATAGTTTTTTGTTTTGTTGTTTGTGCGGATTAGCGGGGAGGGGTATTTAGCTGGTTTGTCCTTGTCGGAGATTGTCGGTAAATCGATATGTTGTGTCGAACCGTTGATATATTAAAAAAATCGTTGATATAATTTGAGTTTTGTTCGATATAATTGAAAAATCGTTGATATATTTAGAGGGATACTGGATAGGGTATACAGACGGAGGTATATGATAATAAAAAAGCGCCCAATTATAGGGCGCTTCCGCTTTTAGTTGTATCCAGCTCCAGCGGCTAGAATGGTCGGTGGCTTCGCTTCTTCCGCCGAGGTAAAAAGCACCTCTTTGTCAGAAGCTCCATCCTCCTCCCATTCTGAACGAGCCGCTTCCGCTTTAAGTATATCCAGCTCCAGCGGCTAGAATCTCCGGTCGTTTCGCCCCTTCATTCGAGGCAAAAAGCGCCTCGGAATCAGGTGCTCCATCGCCCTGCGATTCTGAACGAGCCGCTTCCGCTTTAAATTAATTAACGATTTGTAAAGATCTTATCGATTAAACCGTATTCTAAAGCTTTTTCTGCTGTCATGAAGTTGTCGCGGTCTGTGTCGCGTTGTAGTACTTCAAGTGGTTGACCTGTGCGGTCAGCAAGAATTTGGTTTAGTTTTTCACGTAAGAATAGGATACGTTTTGCAGCGATTTCGATTTCAGTCGCTTGACCTTGTGCTCCACCAAGTGGTTGGTGAATCATTACTTCACTGTTTGGAAGTGCATAACGTTTTCCTTTTTCACCTGCTGCAAGTAAGAATGCACCCATAGATGCTGCCATACCGATACAGATTGTTGATACTTGTGGTTTAATAAACTGCATTGTATCATAGATTGCCATACCTGCTGTGATAGAACCACCAGGGCTGTTGATGTAGATGTGAATATCTTTTTCTGGATCTTGAGATTCCAAGAATAAAAGCTGGGAAACAATTGAGTTAGCTACGTTGTCATCAATTGCACTACCAAGCATAATGATGCGGTCTTTTAATAGTCGAGAGTAAATATCGTAAGCGCGTTCTCCACGATTTGTTTGTTCAATTACTGTAGGAATTAAATTCATCTGTTATTTCCTCCTTATAAAGCTTTCTTAGTCTTATAATACAATTATGGTCAATAAAGGTCAAACGAAACCACTTTAAATCAAAAAAATATGTAGTTGTACCATGAAATATTCGCTATGTTTTCGAAATTCCCTGCTTATGTATCTTCAACATCATAACCGAATTACATAAATTTAAACGTTATGAAAAGTGGAGAAAAAAAGAAAAGAACGCCTTTTAACTGAAGCGTTCTTTCGATAATTAGTCTTTTAAAAGATAGGTTACTTTATTTAAAATCTTTTCGATTTGTTTCGCGTTTTTACTATACATTTCGCTTGCTGATTTCGACTTTGTTTCTAAGGAAAATAGTTCAAGATCAGCATGACATTTTTTTAAAGATGCTAATAATAAAGGTTTGTTTTGAGGAGAAGGCATTTGGAGTTTGTCATTGTAAATGTCGATAGTAAGTTGTCCGTATGAATCCACTTGACCGAGAAAGACATTTTCAATAACAACACCGAGCTTTTCTAGTTCAGAGTGTAGCCAAGCGCGGTTATGCCCGCTTGCTGAAAGTGGTTCATCTAGTACATTGCCATCCATAATAACAGTTTGCGGTTCTTTTTCATTCGGTACTTTTAATCCAAGGTCTTTTGCAGTAATGGGCTGAGAATCTTTCTTTAATAATACATTTAATTCTCCGCTCGGTTCTAAGACAGCAAATTCGACTTCCGCTATACTAAATGCACCATTTCCTCTAAGAAGTTCAAGTAACTCATCACTTGTATATTTCTCTTTCTTTAAATTATCCTCAAGTACTTTTCCATCTTTTATTAACACTGTAGATTTTCCTTCAAAGAAATCTCTAGCAGTTTTGTTTTTCAAGGAAAGAATTCCAACGAAAAAAGGTACGGAGGCGAAAATAAGTATTGCAAAGACACCGTGGAAAAACTTTTGATCAAGCCCTGTAGCTATTTGAGCAGCGATATCACCGATTGTCATTCCCGCTATGTATTCAAAAAAGGAAAGCTGAGAGATTTGCCTTTTTCCTAAGCACTTTGTAATAGTGAATAAAATAATTAATATGAATACAGAGCGAAGGATGACAAGTGTCCATTCCGGTAGGTGAGACATAGTTATTTCCTCCAGTCTACTTAAAACCCTTTATATTGAGGTTCTTCACGTTCTAATACTGAAACTCTATCCTGTAAATCAGCGATGACACTGTCCATTTCTAACATACATTCATGAAATACGCGTTTAGCTTCATCGTCTGTAGAATTTAGTGAAAGGGAACTTAAGCTTGCTTGAGCGCCTCTTACACTAGCAAGGCAAGTTTTTACGCTAGCGATAACAGTCATATAAACACCTCTTATCCTTTCGGTTTAAATAACAATGCTCCAATGAAGCCGAAAATAATAGCTGCTGATACACCGGCGCTCGTTACTTTAAACATGCCGGTAATAACGCCAACGATGCCATGTTTTGCAGCTTCTTCCATTGCGCCATGAACGAGGGCATTACCAAAGCTTGTAATAGGTACAGTTGCCCCGGCTCCAGCGAAATCAATTAATGGCTCATACAAATTAAATCCATCTAATATAGCTCCAGCAACAACGAGTGTTGCCATTGTATGAGCGGGTGTTAGTTTGCCGACATCAAACATAAGTTGGCCGATTACACATATGAGTCCGCCAATGACGAAAGCCCAGAAAAAAATCATTGCGTTGCACCTCCAAATTCAATCGAAACGGCATGAGCGATACACGGAATCGTTTCTTCTTGTTGGAATGTAAGTGGAGATAGTAAAGCGCCTGTCGCAACGACAAGTATTTTTTTGAACTCTCCTCTTTTCATTCGGTTTAATAAATGACCGTACACGACTGTTGCGGAACATCCTGGTCCACTAGCACCGGCTATGACAGGCTGTCCTTCTCTATAAATGAGGAGTCCGCAATCTTGAAACTGTTCGCTCATTACTTTTGTTCCGTGTTTATGTAGTAAGTCATAAGCAATTTCGCGTCCTACATGTCCGAGATCGCCTGTTACAATTAAATCGTAGTAAGAGGCATCAATTTGACGTTCGCGTAAGTGAGCTTCAATTGTGTCGACGGCAGCTGGAGCCATTGCACCTCCCATATTAAACGGATCCGTTAATCCCATATCAACGACTCGTCCGATTGTGGCAGATGTTACCCTAGGGCCGTGCCCAGTATCGCTTAAAATAGCGGCTCCTGCTCCGGTTACTGTCCACTGTGCAGTAGGCGGCTTTTGTCCACCGTATTCGGTAGGATAGCGGAACTGTTTTTCTACAGCGGTGTTATGACTTGAGGCACCAGTTAATAAATATTTTGCGCCCTTTGCGTTTACGATACTTGCCCCAAGTGCTAAACCTTCCATGGAAGTAGAACAAGCCCCGAATAATCCGAGATAAGGAGTGCCCAGTGTGCGGCAAGCAAAGCTTGTAGGGGTAATTTGATTAATTAAATCTCCTGCGAGTACGAATTGAATATCGTCTTTACGAAGTTCTGCTTTTTCAGTAGCCCGGCTACAAGCTTCTTCGAATAAAATTTTATGTGCTTTTTCATAGGAATCTTGTCCGAGCCATAAATCTTCATGAAGGATATCGAAGTCTTCTGGGATTTTCCCTTTTGCCTCAAAAGGTCCACCAACGACTCCTGTTGAAATAATAACGGGTTTGTTTTCAAATACCCACGTTCGGTGTCCTTGTAACATTTATAGCCCTCCCCATTGAACGAGAATCGTTTTAATAAGTGCGATGACAAAAGCCGAAAATACACCAAATAAAATAACAGAGCCAGCTAATTTAAACATGTTACCGCCAACACCAAGAACAAATCCTTCCGTTCGGTGTTCGATACAAGCTGCAATAACGGAGTTTCCAAATCCAGTAACAGGTACAGCTGTACCAGCACCAGCAAACTGCCCAAAACGATCGTATATACCAAATCCAGTTAGTAACATAGAAATGAAAATAAGAGTTGCGACGGTTGGATTTCCTGCCGAACGTTCAGTGAAATCAAAATATGTGATGTAAAAAGTAGAAATGAGTTGTCCGATGAAGCAAATAAAACCACCAACGAAAAAGGCTTTTATACAATTTTTTAAGACAGGTCGTTTCGGTTCGCGTTCTTGTTCGAATTTTTTATACTCCTGTTGTACAGGGGTTAAGTTTTTATCTTTACTAGACATTGCAATCCTTCCTTTTCTTTTAAAAAGCGTTAAGTGTTAGACTCCATTTTTTTACCAATGAGTTTTAATTGCTTATTAATCTCATCTTTAGATACTTTTTTTTCCTTAATCTTTCTTTCGAGCTTTTCGAGTAACATAAAGATTTTTTTATCTGTACTTACACGAACATCGAAAGTAGGGTGCTCATCACTTAGCTGCTTTTGAAGCTTTTTACGAAGCGGTTTTAATCCAAACCTTTCGTGATGCTCAGGTGTAACTGCTATGTAGAGATCTAAATTTGAATTCACTGCTGTGCTTTTTATAATTTCATCCATAGCGAGAGCTCTTTTCTTCGCTCCTTGTGATATAGATTGATTAAAGGATTCCGTACTCGTCTTTGTTAACTTTGGACCTTTTTCTTTCTCCGTTTGTTTTGCTTCTTCTTTCACTTTTTTATCTAAAGGACTATTATCACATCCGGTAAAAGAGCTAAATAGAAGTGCAAATAATGCGGTTATGAGGCCGAGTTTTCGCATAATTATCATTCCATTTCTATTGCAATATGTAATGTGATAGAAAAAGGATGACTGCATATCATCCTTTTTCTATTTCACAGCAAGATTGGTTCGTTATTGCTGTGAGTATTGTGGTTCTTCCTGTTGGACTTCTTCAACACGTGGGTTTAAAGAATCGATAATCGTTTGTGTTTGCTGCGCAGCTGTTTGAAAAAGTTGCTTAGCTTGTTGGTTATCCGTATCAAGAGCGAATCCCTCTAAGCTAGCTTGTGCACTTTTTAATCCAGAAACAGTTTGCTTTAGTTTCGTAATTACAGTCATTGAATGAAGCCCCCTTTGGAATATCAATTCATAGGTTATAATTTGTGAGTTGGGATGAATTTATGATTGGAAAATTTAGGGGTTGAATAGATTTTATATGCTTTTAGCTAAGATGTATAAGGTATTACGGGGATATTTTTATTGATTTAGATGGATTTTATTGCTATTATTATGAGAAGAAAATGAAGTGTTTTCTATAATCATGCGCCCATAGCTCAGTCGGATAGAGCGGTGGTTTCCGGTACCACGTCTGTCGGGGGTTCGAATCCCTCTGGGCGCGTCAAAAAGTCCTAACTTACGTTTTGTAGGTTAGGACTTTTTTTATTTCCCTCTTGTTATATCTGATAATAAGATTTACTATTAGTACTTGATAATAATTTTTATAACTTATTATTTTCTTTCAATATTATTCAAATTTCGGTTGTAAGTTGTAAATATCATTAATACATATAAATTAATAATATTTTGGAATGGGCGTCTGCGTGAGGATTCTCCTTTTACCAAACTTATTGTACAATAGAAACAAGGGGGAGATTAGTTTGAAGGCAAGTCTTTTACAAGAACAAAGCTTACGTTTGGCAATGACACAAGAGTTAAGGCAAGCGATTACAATGCTTCAGTATAATGTACAAGAATTATCGGAGTTTTTGTATGAGCAATCGTTAGAGAATCCCCTTATTGAGTTAGGTGGTTTTGAGAGGGAGAAGAAAAAGAGCTCTAACAACAGTAAAAGTACCAGCAAACAAGTCGAGAATCAGATGGAAATCTACAGTGTGGATTCTACAACGATTCAGCAACATTTATTAAATCAAATACAGTATTATAAAATAGATGAAGAAGAGCGGAAAGTGGCTTCTTTCATTATTATGAACATGGATGGAAACGGGTATTTACAAGAAACGAATGAAGAGTTAGCAGAGCTCCTTTCTGCGCATATTCATGTAGTTGACCGCTCTGTAGAGCTTGTCCAATCACTGGAGCCAGCAGGGGTAGGGGCGCGTAATATTCAGGAATGTTTAACCTTACAATTGAAGCGCTTACAAAGAAGGGATGGATTAGCGGAAGATATTGTAGAGGAGCACTTTGCTTATTTCGTGAAGAAGGATTGGCGAAAGCTCGTTCATGTGCTGAAGTGTAGTAATGAAGAATTACAATCGGCGGTGAACTGTATTACATCATTGCAGCCGAAACCGGGCCTTGCGTATTCTTCGGATAAACCACTGTATATTGTGCCTGACATGGCAGTGAAAAAAGAAGGCGATCGCCTCGTTTTACAGATGAATGAGAGAAATATGCCGAGAATTGAAATTCACTCTGAGTACAGTGCGCTTCTTAATAATAGTGAAAGTGAAGTAGCATCTTACGTTTCAGAAAAGTATCAGCATGTGCAATGGATTATGCGCAGTTTGAAACAGAGAAAACAAACACTTCTGCAAGTGATGACGATTATTATGGAAAAACAACGTGATTTCTTTTGGGAAGGTCCAGCGTATTTGAAGCCGCTCGCTTTAAAAGAGGTGGCGGAAGAGCTAAGTGTGCATGAGTCTACGATTAGTCGTGCAACAAGAAATAAGTATGTGCAAACGCCACACGGTTTATTTGAGATGAAATCGTTCTTTAGTAATGCAGTTTCGACGACAGAGGATGAGGCAGTTTCAACGAAGCGAGTGAAACAGTTTATTCAAACGCTTGTGGAAGCAGAGAATAAGAAAAAGCCACTCTCAGATCAAAAGATTTCAAAATTATTAGAAGAAGAGCATGAAATTGTTATTTCTCGAAGAACGGTGGCGAAGTATAGAGAACAAATGCATATCCCAGCTTCGTCATTGCGAAAAACAATCGGATAGGTGAAGAAGATGAAAGTTGTGCTGTATACAAAAAAGAATTGTGGTCTTTGCGTGCAGGCGAAACAAGTTTTGCAGGAAGTACAATGTGAATATTCTTTTCAAATCGAGGAAATAGATATATATGAAGATAATGACCTTTTAGAAAAATATCATTTAATGATTCCGGTTGTAGAAATAGACGGAAAACAAGTAGAATATGGTAACATTCACAAAGGTGTCATAATAAACTATATAAAGAATGCAGTTAAGAGTTGAATAAGTTTCTATCTCCTGTTACAATAATACACGTAGCAGGGATTATTTTTTTAACCTATGTGGGACACAAAATGTCACTACGGGACGTAAAGTGACCACCGAGGAAAAATGAACCAATGTAGTGAGGAGAAAAGATATGCGCTCATGGATTCAGAACACAAAAAAATTATTACCTGATCTGCTACCTGTTATGCAAACGAGAATGCAAATTCTTCAATACATTAGGCTCATGCAGCCGATTGGAAGAAGAAACTTATCAGCAAGCCTCGGTATGACAGAACGAGTATTGCGAAGTGAAGTTCAAGTTTTGAAAGAACAAAACTTAGTTCACGTCGCTTCTTCTGGAATGACTTTGACAGAAGAAGGAACAGCTTTAGTTCTTGCTTTGGAAGACTTTATGAAAGAAATTTCCGGGTTAAAGGTTTTAGAAAAGCAACTTAAGGAAACATTAGACTTGGATGAAGTTTTCGTTGTCCCTGGTGATAGTGATGAATCACCTTGGGTCAAACTGGAGATGGGCCGTGCTTGTGTGACTTGTATAAAAGACCGTCTGACAGCGAATAATATCGTTGCTGTGGCTGGAGGAACTACGCTAGCTGCTGCTGCGGACATGATGCAACTTGATTGTAAAGATTTACATATGCTATTTGTCCCAGCACGTGGTGGAATCGGAGAAGGTGTTGAATTAGAAGCCAATACCATTTGTGCCAAGATGGCGCAAAATACGATGAGTAATTATCGCTTATTGTATGTTCCAGACCATGTTAGTAGCGAAGCATATGCGTCTATTGTGACAGAGCCTTCCGTGAAAGAAGTTCTTGAGTTGATTCGATCTTCCAATATCGTCATTCATGGAATAGGTGATGCGTTAACAATGGCACGTCGCAGAAGTACTTCGGAAGCAGATTGGTTAAAGATTCAAGCAAGCGAAGCAGTTGGTGAAGCTTTCGGTTACTACTTTAATGAAGAAGGAAATGTTGTTCATAAAGTAAGAACAGTTGGTATGCAATTAGAGGATTTACAAAATGTATCTCACGTTGTTGCAGTCGCTGGAGGTTCTTCAAAGGCAAAAGCAATACAGGCTGTAATTAAACAAGGGCACACTTCAATTCTAATTACAGATGAAGGTGCAGCAAAACAGTTAACAAAGGGTTTTACCCTTTAATATAATCCCCCAAGGAGGAAATTCAAATGACTAAAATTGGTATTAATGGATTTGGACGTATCGGACGTAACGTATTCCGCGCAGCTCTTAACAACTCTGAGGTAGAAGTAGTAGCAATCAACGACTTAACAGATGCTAAAACATTAGCTCACCTTTTAAAATATGACACAGTTCACGGAACTTTAAATGCAGAAGTATCTGCTAACGAAAACAGCATCGTTGTTAACGGTAAAGAAATTAAAGTTATCGCTGAGCGTGACCCAGCTCAATTACCATGGAGCGACTACGGAGTAGAAGTAGTAGTAGAATCTACTGGCCGTTTCACTAAAAAATCAGACGCTGAAAAACACTTAGGTGGATCAGTTAAGAAAGTTATCATCTCAGCTCCAGCTTCTGACGAAGATATCACTGTAGTTATGGGTGTTAACCACGAACAATACGATGCAGCTAACCACAACGTAGTATCTAACGCTTCTTGTACTACAAACTGTCTAGCTCCATTCGCTAAAGTATTAAACGAAAAATTCGGCGTAAAACGCGGAATGATGACAACAATTCACTCTTACACTAACGACCAACAAATCTTAGACTTACCACACAAAGATTTACGTCGTGCTCGTGCAGCAGCTGAAAACATGATCCCAACATCTACTGGTGCAGCTAAAGCTGTAGCATTAGTATTACCAGAACTTAAAGGTAAATTAAACGGTGGCGCTGTACGTGTTCCAACTGCTAACGTTTCTCTTGTTGACTTAGTTGTTGAACTTGACAAAGAAGTAACAGTTGAAGATGTAAACGCAGCATTCAAAGCAGCAGCTGAAGGCGAATTAAAAGGTATCCTTGGATACAGCGAAGAGCCATTAGTATCTATCGACTATAACGGATGTACAGCTTCTTCTACAATCGATGCATTATCTACAATGGTAATGGAAGGTAACATGGTTAAAGTACTTTCTTGGTACGATAACGAAACTGGTTACTCTAACCGCGTAGTAGACTTAGCAGCTTACATGACTTCTAAAGGTCTTTAATTCTTAATTATATAAGCAATCAATGACAAAACGAGGGAGAGGGTTTGTTCCCTCTCTCTCTTCTTTCGTTTTAAAAGCAAATGTGTTAAGCTTTTGAATGGGTTTTGTCAATCCTAACTAGTAGTCGGAGGGAAATCCAATGAACAAAAAATCAATTCGTGACGTAGATTTAAAAGGTAAGCGTGTATTTTGCCGCGTTGATTTCAACGTACCTATGAAAGAAGGCAAAATTACAGATGAAACTCGTATCCGTGCAGCTCTTCCTACAATTCAATATTTAGTAGAGCAAGGTGCGAAAGTTATTTTAGCAAGCCACTTAGGCCGTCCAAAAGGTCAAGCGGTAGAAGAATTACGTCTTACTCCAGTAGCAGCACGTTTAGGCGAGCTTCTTGGTAAAGATGTTAAAAAAGCAGACGAAGCATTCGGACCAGTTGCACAAGAAATGGTTGCAGCAATGAACGAAGGCGACGTATTAGTTCTTGAAAACGTACGTTTCTATGCGGGCGAAGAAAAGAACGATGCAGAACTTGCGAAAGAATTTGCAGCACTTGCTGACATCTTCGTAAACGATGCATTCGGTGCAGCTCACCGTGCTCACGCTTCTACAGCAGGTATCGCAGACTACCTACCAGCAGTATCTGGTCTATTAATGGAAAAAGAGTTAGATGTATTAGGTAAAGCACTTTCTAACCCAGAACGTCCATTTACAGCTATTATTGGTGGTGCGAAAGTAAAAGATAAAATCGGTGTAATTCGTCATCTATTAGACAAAGTAGATAACTTAATCATCGGTGGCGGACTTGCTTACACGTTCGTTAAAGCTTTAGGTCATGAAATTGGTCTATCTCTATGTGAAGACGACAAGATTGAACTAGCTAAAGAATTTATGCAACTTGCAAAAGAAAAAGGCGTAAACTTCTACATGCCAGTTGATGTTGTAATCACTGAGGAATTCTCTGAAACTGCAACAACTCAAATCGTTGGTATCGACTCTATCCCTTCTAACTGGGAAGGCGTAGACATCGGTCCTAAAACACGTGAAATTTATGCAGATGTAATTAAAAACTCTAAGCTTGTTGTATGGAATGGACCAATGGGTGTATTCGAAATGACTCCATTCGCAGAAGGTACAAAAGCAGTAGGACAAGCATTAGCAGATGCAGAAGATACATACTCTGTTATCGGCGGTGGTGACTCTGCAGCAGCTGTTGAAAAATTCGGTATGGCTGATAAAATGAGCCACATTTCTACTGGCGGCGGTGCGTCATTAGAATTCATGGAAGGTAAAGAGCTTCCAGGTGTAGTTTGTCTTAACGACAAATAAGTAGCAGCCAAAGAAAAAGGACGGTGCAAAGCATGCGTAAACCAATTATCGCAGGTAACTGGAAAATGAATAAAACTCTATCTGAAGCAGTTAGCTTCGTAGAGGAAGTTAAAGGTCAAATCCCAGCAGCTTCAGCTGTTGATGCAGTAGTTTGCTCTCCAGCTCTATTCTTAGAGCGCCTTGTAGCAGCAACTGAAGGAACTGATTTACAAGTAGGTGCACAAAACATGCACTTCGAAAAAAATGGTGCATTCACTGGCGAAATTAGCCCAGTAGCACTTAGCGACTTAAAAGTAGGCTACGTAGTACTTGGCCACTCTGAGCGTCGTGAAATGTTTGCTGAAACAGACGAATCAGTAAACAAAAAGACTCTAGCAGCATTTGAACATGGTTTAACACCAATCGTATGTTGTGGTGAGACTTTAGAAGAGCGCGAAAGCGGAAAAACATTTGATCTAGTAGCAGGTCAAGTGACAAAAGCACTTGCAGGTTTAACAGAAGAGCAAGTTAAAGCAACTGTTATCGCTTATGAGCCTATCTGGGCTATCGGTACAGGTAAATCTTCTTCTTCTGCAGATGCAAATGAAGTATGTGCGCACATCCGTAAAGTTGTTGCAGAAGCTGTTTCTCCAGAAGCTGCAGAAGCTGTTCGTATTCAATACGGCGGTAGCGTAAAACCAGAAAACATTAAAGAGTATATGGCACAATCTGACATCGACGGCGCTTTAGTTGGCGGTGCTAGCTTAGAGCCTGCTTCGTTCTTAGGTCTTCTGGGGGCGGTAAAATGAGAAAGCCAACAGCTTTAATCATCCTTGACGGTTTCGGACTTCGTGAAGAAACTCACGGGAATGCTGTAGCACAAGCTAAGAAACCTAATTTTGATGGTTACTGGAACAAATTCCCTCATACAACGCTTACAGCTTGTGGTGAGGAAGTAGGTCTTCCAGAAGGTCAAATGGGTAACTCTGAGGTTGGTCACTTAAATATTGGTGCTGGCCGCATAGTATATCAAAGCTTAACACGCGTAAACGTTGCAATTCGTGAAGGTGAGTTCGATCAGAACGAAACATTCCAAAATGCAATTAAAAGCGTAAAAGAAAAAGGTACTGCTCTTCATTTATTCGGTTTACTTTCTGATGGTGGTGTGCACAGTCACATGAACCATATGTTTGCTCTTCTTCGCTTAGCAGCAAAAGAAGGTGTGGAGAAAGTTTACATCCATGCGTTCTTAGACGGCCGCGATGTTGGACCACAAACAGCAAAAGGTTATATCGATGCAGCAAATGAAGTAATTAAAGAAACAGGAGTAGGACAATTCGCGACTATCTCTGGTCGTTATTACTCCATGGACCGTGACAAGCGTTGGGATCGCGTAGAAAAATGTTACAGTGCTATGGTGAATGGTGAAGGCCCTACTTATAAATCAGCAGAAGAGTGTGTAGAAGACTCTTATGCGAACGGTATCTATGATGAATTCGTATTGCCGTCTGTAATTGTTAACGAAGATAACACGCCAGTTGCAACAATCAATGATGATGATGCAGTTATCTTCTATAACTTCCGTCCAGACCGTGCAATTCAAATTGCTCGTGTATTTACAAACGAAGACTTCCGTGAGTTCGATCGTGGTGAAAAAGTACCTCACATTCCAGAATTCGTATGTATGACACACTTCAGTGAAACTGTGAATGGTTACGTGGCATTCAAGCCAATGAACCTTGATAACACTTTAGGTGAAGTTGTTGCGCAAGCGGGATTAAAGCAACTTCGCATCGCGGAAACCGAAAAGTATCCGCACGTTACATTCTTCTTTAGCGGTGGTCGTGAGGCTGAATTCCCAGGAGAAGAGCGTATCTTAATTAACTCACCGAAGGTTGCAACGTATGACTTGAAACCTGAAATGAGCATTTACGAAGTAACGGACGCTTTAGTAAATGAAATCGAAAATGATAAACATGATGTTATCATTCTTAACTTTGCAAACTGTGATATGGTTGGCCATTCTGGGATGATGGAACCAACAATTAAAGCAGTAGAAGCAACTGACGAATGTTTAGGAAAAGTTGTAGAAGCGATTCTTGCAAAAGATGGTGTAGCACTTATTACTGCTGACCATGGTAATGCCGATCAGGAGTTAACTGCTGATGGCGAGCCGATGACAGCTCATACAACTAACCCGGTTCCTTTCATCGTTACAAAAAATGATGTAGAGCTTCGTGAAGGTGGTATTTTAGGAGATATCGCTCCAACAATGCTTACACTTTTAAATGTGGAACAACCGAAAGAAATGACAGGTAAAACAATTATTAAATAATTTGCTTATATAAAAAGGAGAGAATTTATTATGTCAACAATTATTGATGTTTATGCTCGCGAAGTCCTTGACTCTCGTGGTAACCCAACTGTAGAAGTAGAAGTTTACACAGAAAGCGGTGCTTTCGGACGCGCTATCGTACCAAGTGGTGCATCTACTGGTGAGCACGAAGCAGTAGAATTACGTGACGGTGACAAATCTCGTTACCTTGGTAAAGGTGTTGTTAACGCAGTAAACAACGTTAACGAAATTATCGCTCCAGAAATCGCTGGTTTCGATGTAACTGACCAAGCTGGTATCGACCGTGCTATGATCGAATTAGACGGCACTCCAAACAAAGGTAAACTAGGCGCTAACGCTATCCTTGGTGTATCTATGGCAGTAGCTCACGCAGCAGCTGACTTCGTAGGTCTTCCATTATACCGTTACCTTGGTGGATTCAATGCAAAACAATTACCAACTCCAATGATGAACATCATCAACGGTGGTTCTCACGCTGATAACAACGTTGACTTCCAAGAGTTCATGATCTTACCAGTTGGTGCTCCAACATTCAAAGAATCAATCCGTATGGGTGCTGAAGTATTCCATGCACTTAAAGCTGTATTACATGACAAAGGTCTTAACACTGCAGTAGGTGACGAAGGTGGATTCGCTCCAAACCTTGGTTCTAACCGTGAAGCTTTAGAAGTAATCATCGAAGCTATCGAAAAAGCTGGTTACAAAGCTGGCGAGAACGTATTCTTAGGAATGGACGTTGCTTCTTCTGAGTTCTACAACAAAGAAACTGGTAAATATGACCTTGCAGGCGAAGGCCGTACTGGCTTAACTTCTGCAGAAATGGTTGATTTCTACGAAGAGCTTTGCAAAGACTTCCCAATCATCTCTATCGAAGATGGTTTAGACGAAAACGACTGGGATGGTCACAAATTATTAACTGAGCGTATCGGTGATAAAGTACAATTAGTTGGTGACGATTTATTCGTAACTAACACTCAAAAACTTGCTGAAGGTATCGAAAAAGGTATCTCTAACTCAATCTTAATTAAAGTTAACCAAATCGGTACTTTAACTGAGACTTTCGAAGCTATCGAAATGGCTAAACGTGCTGGTTACACAGCAGTTGTATCTCACCGTTCTGGTGAAACTGAAGATGCTACAATTGCTGACATCGCAGTTGCAACTAACGCTGGCCAAATCAAAACTGGTTCTATGAGCCGTACTGACCGTATTGCTAAGTACAACCAATTATTACGCATCGAAGACGAACTAGGCGAAATCGCTGTTTACGATGGTATCAAATCTTTCTATAACATCAAACGATAATTGTAGAAAATAACGACAGACCGTGAGAAATCACGGTCTGTTTTTTTATGCTAAAATTGTTCGCCCGTCATAAGTGACATGAAATGTTTGAAGAAGCGGTTATAATCAAAATCAATTGCGATTTGATGACTCGGCCAATCAATAAATGGCTTAGATTCTCCTAAAGAGCGAAATTCTCCAATGCTTGCCCCCTGCGCATAAGATTCTGTCATGACAACGATAGGTGATTTGTGATAGGTAAACATAGAGTTATCAAGTAAAGCGAGTATTGGCATTGTGTCATGGAAGGGGCTACCCTTTAAATGTGGTAGGGCGTCTTTATAATATCCGTAGTAATAATGATCGAATAAAGGTTTGACAAGTGGGGCTTTTCCTTTTGTTTCAATATACTCCGCCATCTCGGGTGTAATGACGGAATATTGGGTGACGTTTAATGGGTATATGTACATGTTAGCTGTAGATTGGAGGACTATATTAGCAGCAGTAGGATCGCCATAAAAGTTTGCTTCGGAAATAGGGGTAACATTACCAGGGTGTAAAAAGGCACCGCCCATTACGTAGTAAGATTTAACTTGCTTCATTAACTGTTTACATACGATGAATAAAATTGCTAGGGAGGTAAGTCTTCCTAAACTTACAATGATTAATTCATCTTTATACTGCTCAATAAGAGGAATAACTTCAAAAAAATTCTCCATTTCTCCGTTAGTCACATTTACCTTTGGAATAATTGGCCCGAGCCCCTGTTTCCCATGTACATCCGTAAAAAACGCAGGTGGGGCACCAGTAAGAGGACGTTCTGAACCACCGAATATCTTGATATTTCTATTCTTTGTTTCGTTATTAAAAAAATGAGCATTTTGTACGGCCATTTTTTTCGGGACATTGCCGTAATCAGCAACAATACCGATAATTTCTATTTCATCAATAAAGAAAGCTAAGAGGAGAGCCATCGTATCATCAATCCCAGGATCACAAAAAATGAGAACTTTTTTTGGCATATGTTCACCACCTATCTTGTTTATCCCTTACAAACCCGCTTGATGAGGGCTAACAATCAGTATGGATGTGGGAATCCTCATGGATTAAAGTTTCATTTTATATATATGTAAGCTTAAGGATAAAAAGATTATTTTATTGAAATAATAGTCTTATAAATTCAGAAAATAAAAACTTTTTATATTAGGTCAAGGTTTTTGACGTAATTTTCGTTTGGAAATGCAGTCATATCAAGGTTGTAAGCGTATAACAAAGGCTGTTTTTGCTGTCAAGTTGATAAATTGCAGCTTTTTACAATTTATACTATGATAAAGATATTAACAGAAGATCGTATAAACATGAGGGATGATGAACATGAAATTTACAAAGATTCTTGTCCAAATTGCTGCTCTTTACGTGTTTTATATGGTTGGAACTTGGGTGCAAGAAATGCTAAATATTCCAATTCCAGGAAGTTTGATTGGGATGTTCCTCTTACTTGTTTTACTTAGCCTAAAAGTTCTTCCAGTGAAATGGTTCGATTTAGGAGCAGAAACACTCGTTGCTATTATGCCGTTTTTATTAATTCCGCCAACGCTTGGCTTAATGAATTACGGTGCTTTTTTTATGAGTAAAGGAATTTCTCTTTTCATTACAGTTGTAGCGAGTACATTTTTAATTATTATTGTCGCAGGACATACAGGACAATATCTTGCGAATAGGAAGGAAAGAGAGTCGCGATGAGCCAAATATTAATCGGAATCGGTTGGGTTCTTTTTACGGTGCTATTATATCAATTATCTAAAAAAATCTATAAATTATTTCCAACACCATTCACCATTCCAATGCTTGTAGCAACAGGATTAATGGCTTTCCTATTTATCGTGCTTGATATACCATATCAACATTATATGGAAAGTGGTGGTGGCTGGATTGCAAAGCTACTTGGACCCGGTGTTGTAGCATTTGCAATTCCTCTTTATAAACAACGTCATGTTCTGCAAAAGTATGTTGTACCGATTGCCGGCGGGGTATTAGTAGGTACAACAGTTGCAATCGCTAGTGATTTTGCCATTGCTTCACTTATGGGAACAGATAAAAGCTTAATCTTATCGTCTTTACCAAAATCGGTGACAATGCCAGTTGCGATGAGCGTTTCTGAACAAGTTGGTGGTGTACCTTCCTTAACAGCAGCTTTCGTTGTTATCGCAGGTATTACTGGAACGATTACAGGACCTCTCTTATTAAAATGGAGCCGTGTTACAAACTCAGTTGGTAAAGGTATCGGATTTGGATGTGCTTCTCATATTATGGGCGTTATGAGAGCGATGAAAAATAACGAACATGAAGGTGTTATTGGATCGGTAACAATGACATTAACAGCAATTTTGACATGTTTACTTGGACCGTTATTTGCAATGATGTTTATGTAATGGAAGAAAAGCGGGAGCGACTCTATAGCTCTCGCTTTTCTATAGGATTTATGCTACAGTTACAATAACTGAATCTTTGTAGGAGGTACGCCAAGTGCATACGTTATTATCCGTTTTACTTATTACTGTATCGATTTTAATGATTGTTATGGTACTTATGCAGTCTAGTAATAGCTCAGGCCTTTCAGGTGCAATTTCAGGCGGTGCAGAGCAATTATTTGGTAAGCAAAAAGCACGTGGAATTGAAGCAGTATTAAACCGTATCACAATTGTTTTAGCTGTATTGTTCTTTGTATTAACAATTGCTGTTACGTACTTAAACTTATAGAATTGAAAGAAGAAGCGTTAGTAAGATGTACTAATGGTTCTTCTTTTTTGTTTTGCCATTTGAAAGATGTTTCTAATTAGATTATAGAAATATAAATATGGTACACTAGATATAGAAAGAATACGACTAGATTACAGAAGAGAAAGAGGAGAAGTACATGATGAAATTAGCATCTCCGAAACCATTTACATTTGAGGGTGGAGACCGCGCTGTTTTATTACTACATGGATTCACAGGGAACTCAGCTGATGTACGTATGTTAGGGCGTTTCTTAGAGAAGAAAGGCTACACTTGTCATGCGCCAATTTATAAAGGGCACGGTGTACCACCAGAAGAGCTTGTTCATACAGGCCCTACAGATTGGTGGCAAGATGTAACGGAGGCATATCAGCTTTTAAAAGATAAAGGTTTTGAGAAAATTGCTGTTGTTGGATTGTCACTTGGCGGCGTATTTTCTTTAAAATTAGGTTATACAGTACCGGTTTTAGGTGTAGTACCAATGTGTGCACCGATGTATATTAAGAGCGAAGAAACGATGTACCAAGGTATATTGGCATATGCCCGCGAATATAAAAAGCGTGAGCAAAAGTCACCAGAGCAAATCGAACAAGAAATGTTGGAATTCCAAAAGACACCGATGAATACATTAAAAGCATTACAACAATTAATTGCTGACGTACGTAACAATGTGGATATGATTTATGCACCAACATTTGTTGTACAAGCACGTCATGACGAAATGATTAATACAGATAGTGCTAACATTATTTATAACGGTGTAGAATCTACGTTAAAAGACATTAAATGGTATGAAGACTCTACGCATGTCATTACACTTGATAAACAACGTGACGAGCTACATGAGGATGTATATAACTTCTTGGAGCAACTAGATTGGTAAGATCTAGTTGCCTCTTTTTTTCATAAGGAATTTTTTGTGAAAACTGTAAAAATCATAAGAGGAGTATTGAAGTTTCACTTTATACATCCCCTATCTTTCGGATACACTAAATAATATAAGGTTTTAAAGGAGGTATTTTTGCTTGGAAGAAATCACACAAGAACATATTGATAAGTTGTTATTATTTATGAGAGAAGAAGCGTATAAACCGCTAACGATACAAGAGTTAGAAGAGGCATTTGGAATTGAAGGTTCTGAGGGCTTTAAAGATTTTGTAAAAGCACTTGTAATGATGGAAGAGAAGGGACTTGTTATTCGTACACGTAGTAATCGATACGGTCTTCCTGAAAAGATGAATTTAGTACGAGGTAAGTTAATTGGACATGCACGTGGCTTTGCTTTCGTTGTGCCAGAAGAGAAGAAAACTGGAGACGATGATCTTTTCATCCCTCCTACAGAATTAAACGGTGCACTTCATGGCGATACAGTATTAGCACGCCTTAGTTCTCAATCGAGCGGTTCACGTCAAGAAGGTTCAATTGTACGCATTTTAGAGCGTGGAACGAAAGAACTTGTTGGTACATATACAGAATCGAAAAACTTTGGATTTGTTATACCTGACAATAAGCGCTGGACGAGTGATATCTTTATCTTGAAAAGTGCATCAATGGGTGCTGTAGAAGGTCATAAAGTAGTTGTGAAAATTACGAGCTATCCAGAAAACCGTTTAAGCGCAGAAGGTGAAGTTATTCAAATTCTAGGTCATAAAAATGATCCAGGAGTAGATATTTTATCTGTCATTCATAAACATCATTTACCTTTAGCATTCCCTGAAGAAGTGATGGAGCATGCAAACAGTGTACCAGAAACGATTTCAGAAGAAGATTTAAAGGATCGTCGTGATTTACGTGATCAAATGATCGTAACGATTGATGGTGCAGACGCGAAAGACTTAGATGATGCTGTTACAGTAACGAAGCTTGAGAACGGTAACTACAAGCTTGGCGTTCACATTGCGGATGTAAGTCATTACGTTCAAGAAGGTTCTCCAATTGATGTAGAAGCAGCGGAAAGAGCGACGAGTGTGTATCTTGTTGACCGTGTAATTCCGATGATTCCACATCGTCTATCTAACGGTATTTGCTCATTAAACCCGAAAGTAGACCGTCTGACATTATCTTGTGAAATGGAAATCAACAACTTAGGTGATGTTGTTAAACACGAGATTTTCCAAAGTGTGATTAAAACGACAGAGCGTATGACGTATGCTGACGTAAGAAGCATTTTAGAAGATGAGGACGAAGAGTTAATTAAGCGTTATGAGCCATTAGTACCGATGTTTAAAGAGATGGGTCAATTGGCACAAATTCTACGTGAAAAACGTATGCGCCGTGGTGCAATTGACTTTGACTTTAAAGAAGCGAAAGTATTAGTAGATGAAGAAGGAAAACCGACTGATGTTGTTATGCGCGATCGTTCTGTATCAGAGAAGTTAATTGAAGAATTTATGCTTGTTGCGAATGAAACAGTAGCAGAGCACTTCCACTGGATGAACGTACCGTTTATGTACCGTGTCCATGAAGATCCGAAAGAAGATAAGCTTGAGCGTTTCTTCGAGTTTGTAACGAACTTCGGATATGCGGTAAAAGGACGTGCGAATGAAGTACACCCTCGTGCGCTGCAACAAATTCTTGAAATGGTTCAAGGACAGCCTGAAGAAGTAGTTATTTCAACGGTTATGCTTCGTTCTATGAAGCAAGCTCGTTACGATGCGGATAGTTTAGGGCATTTCGGTTTATCAACTGAGTTCTACACACATTTCACATCACCAATTCGTCGTTACCCAGATACAATCGTTCATAGATTAATTCGTGAATACATTATTAATGGTAAAGTCGACAATGAAACGCAAGCAAAATGGCGTGAAAAATTACCTGAGATTGCAGAGCACTCTTCTAATATGGAACGCCGTGCTGTTGAAGCAGAGCGTGAAACAGATGAGATGAAAAAAGCAGAGTATATGGTTGATAAGATCGGTGAAGAGTATGACGGTATGATTAGCTCTGTAACAAACTTCGGTTTATTCGTAGAGCTTCCAAATACAATTGAAGGTCTTGTACACGTTAGCTACTTAACGGATGATTACTACCGTTATGACGAGCAGCATTTCGCTATGATCGGAGAGCGTACAGGAAACGTATTCCGCATCGGTGACGAAATTACAATTCGTGTTATTAACGTAAATAAAGACGAGCGTGCAATCGACTTTGAAATCGTTGGCATGAAAGGTACACCTCGTCGTAAGTTCAAAGATCGTCCAGTCGTTATCGAGCAGCCAAGAACAGGCAGAAAGAAACGCGGTGGACGTAGCGAGCGCAGTAATGAGCGCGGCGGTGAACGTGGCACAGGTAGAAAGTTTGACCGTGGTGGCAAAGGTAAAAGCACAGGAAGAGGATCCGCATCAGCAACAGCATCCACGTCTGCTAGTCAGCCAGGGAAAAAAGATGGTAATGGCAAGAAGAAAAAAGGATTCTTCGAAAACGTACCAGGATTCAAGAAGAAAAAGAAAAAGCGTAAGTAAGAAAAGGATGGCTTCGCTTTGATGAAAAGCGAGGCTTTTTCTTTTTTTATTAGTGGCTTGAGAGCGAGCCACTTTCGCTTTTAATGGAATCCAGCTACAGTGGCTAGAATGTTTGGCGGCTTCACTTCTTCCCGAGAGGCAAAGAGCGCCTCAAGGTCAGAAGCTCCATCCACCTCACATTCTGAGCGAGCCACTTTCGCTTTCTAATGGAATCCAGCTACAGTGGCTAGAATGTTCGGCGGCTTCACTTCTTCCCGAGAGGCAAAGAGCGCCTCAAGGTCAGAAGCTCCATCCACCTCACATTCTGAGCGAGCCACTTTCGCTTTCTAATGGAATCCAGCTACAGTGGCTAGAATGTTCGGCGGCTTCACTTCTTCCCGAGAGGCAAAGAGCGCCTCAAGGTCAGAAGCTCCATCCGTCTCACATTCTGAACGAGCCACTTTCGCTTTTTATTAACATTTGTTACAATAGTAAAAATAGAGGAGGGACGTTATATGCCAAAGGGTACAGGTAAGGTTATTGCACAAAATAAAAAAGCATTTCATGATTATTTCATCGAAGAAACATACGAGGCAGGGCTTGTCCTTCAAGGAACGGAAATTAAGTCGATTCGCGCTGGTCGCGTGAACTTGAAAGATGCGTTTGCACGTATACATAACGGTGAAGTATGGGTTCATAATATGCACATTAATACATACGAACAAGGGAATCGTTTCAACCATGATCCACTTCGTACGAGAAAATTACTTCTTCATAAAAAAGAAATTGATAAGCTAGCGGGCGCTGCAAAAGAAACAGGTTACGCATTAGTTCCACTTAGAATCTATTTGAAAAATGGATTTGCAAAAATGGCACTTGGTTTAGCAAAAGGTAAGAAACAATATGATAAACGTCACGATTTAAAAGAGAAAGAAGCGAAACGTGAAATTGCACGCGTGTTCCGTGATCGCCAAAAGATGTAATACAGATATTTACATTTGTAAAACGGCGCGCGTATGATATAATAACTTATGTAAGGTTGTTGCACATTGAAAAACAGCTCTTAGTAGCTATCACGATATTTTCTTCGTATGCTCCATTTTTATCATGGGGACGTTACGGATTCGACAGGGATAGTTCGAGCTTAGGTTGCGAGTCGAGGGGATCGGCCTCGTTAAAACGTCAAAGCCTATAATTGGCAAACAAAACAATCTTTCTTTAGCTGCTTAATTGCACTAAAGGTTCCTCCCTCCATCGTCCATGTGGTAGGGTAAGGGACTCAAACTAAGTGGACTACGCCGGAGTTCGCCGTCTGAGGGCGAAGGAAGAGAACAATCAGACTAGCAACTTGGAAGCCTGTCGATAGGCCGAAGAGTTCGCGAAATGCTAATATATCGACTACACTCGTAGAAGCTTAAGTGCCGATATTTTTGGACGTGGGTTCGACTCCCACCGTCTCCACCAATACATATTTGGTGGTTTTTTATTTTGTATGATATGAACCATAACTTTGCCAGATTGGCGAGGTTATGGTTCTTTTTGTTTGCGGCAAAGATATGGTTCTAACAAACTCTTTTTATATTACTTATAAAAGGAGTAGCATCATGGAAATGGGTATATACAACGTTAAGAAAATTACAACATATAAAAAGGAAATTCCTAAGTGCAAAGGAATTTCCTTTTTATAACTGGCTCATGTTGCTAGCGCCTTCTTTAATTTAATTACATTTACTCCCTCATTTTTCTAATAATGGAGCAAACTTTTCATGTTTATAAATTCCTTCAGATTCTGAAAATGCTTGAGAAAGAACAGTATCAATAGACTTAATTAATGAATTTAGGGCATATTGGACTGAACCATTCTCGAAATCCTCTAATTTCTCCGGTAATTCATCTTCGTCTAAAATAAAGTATTCACCATTTGGAAGTGCTAAAATATCAATAATTAAATCTTCAAAAGTCACCATTTTATCATTTATACATGTATTCTTTACAATGTTAAAATAGGAGCCTAGGTAATTCCCTTTATTGTCCCTCCAGAAATATAAATTATATGGACGATCTTTCCAATAATAAGCTATTGTATAACTTCCTCTAGGAATCGTTAATTTGTTTCGACCAGCCAACATTGTAAAGGAGTCTTCGATAATGTGAAATAGCACAAGGCTTTGATCTTGTGCATTTAAAAACTTACATTTATATTCTAGAACTTTAGAATCATATCGTATTTTCCTCTCTATAATTTCATCGCAGTGACATTGATGTGTATTTAAATTAAACAAAATTGTATTCACCCCTTCTTTAATCTACTAAATTAATTATGGTATAAGTTGGTAAAACTGTATGCCTCCTCTTGCGGTCAGCTTATGGGTTAATAATTAACTTACGGCCAAATTATGCTTCCCATTCTAGTGAATAATTAAATAATTATCTGCAAAAACAAGGGTTTTCTGGAAAACTTATGCTTCCTGTAGCGGCAACTTTATGGGTAAAGTCAAATTGTATGATATGAACCATAACTTTGCCAGGTTGGCGAGGTTATGGTTTTTTTGTTTGTGGTTTTATAGAATGCTGAAGTTGATGGGACGGTATCCTTGAAACAGAGAATAAAAAAATGGTTATTGATGATAAGTAGGGAGGTACTATAGCTGCTAGTAAACGCCCAACTGGTGAGTTTGTATTAAAATTTTAATTTATTACAATCTTCATATGTTTTGTGTTTTTAACCATACCTATTGTAAGATTATATAGAGTTCTCCTAATAAGCTGTTTTAATGGATTATTTAGGAATCTTAAATTTATAAATCTTAAATTGTTTTTTCGGGATAATTTTTTATCTAAATAAGTTATATTGAAGTAGAGGTGAACCATCGGTGAGGCAGGTGTTAGTAATTAAGAATGAAAGGTCTTTAGCGAAGAAAATCGTAAGCGGTCTAACGCAAGAAGGCTATTTCATTTTAAAACTTCACAATGAAAACGAAGGTTTAAATATAATATATGAACAAGATTGGGATATTATCGTATTGGATTGGGATTCATTAAGTATATCGGGACCGGAAATTTGCAGACAAATACGACTTGTTAAAACGACACCGATAATTATTGTGACCGACAATATTTCTAGCGAGGATTGCGTGGCAGGGCTACAAGCAGGTGCAGATGATTATATAAGAAAACCATTTGTGAAAGAAGAATTAGTAGCAAGGGTTCAAGCTATTTTAAGGAGAAGTGATTGTAACCAGCAAAATGAGACGAATTTTTTTCAGTTTAAAGATCTCTTTGTTGATGCATCTAGCAATATTGTGAAAAAAGGTGGCGAAAACCTCTCGCTTACTAAGCGCGAGTACGACTTACTTGTATTTTTAATCAAGAATAAAAACACAATATTAAGCCGTGAAATGCTTTTGAATCAAGTTTGGGGATATAACGTAGTAGTAAATCCAAATGTAGTAGATTTATATATTGGGTATGTAAGAAAAAAGTTAAAGTGCGAGAAGAAAGACAGATATATTCAAACGATACATGGTAGAGGTTATTCAATGATTGAATGATAAAATAAGGTAATAGAAAAAAAAGTAAAACTGTTTCATTCAGTTTTACTCTTTTTTCTATTGAACCTAATAATCAAATAGTTTCTTAGAAGTATTAAAAGACGTAAAAAAATGGATTATAAAAATATTAGCTATTAATGAGCGTGTTTTGTAGAGGAAATCATGATTAATCAACACGCCTGACTTCACATATTACTTTTGGTGCCTGATTTTATGAATTCACACCATTCACAAGATTTTCACAGAATTAATGACTATACTAATTAACAGGATGTTCAAATGAAAATGATTATCAATAGCGATTCAATTGAATAAAAATTAATTTCTAATTCAATCTATGGATGTCATCATTTTCGAAATAAATTACACTATAAGGAGTATACATATGAAAAAATCTATGCTTTTAAAATTAGTGAGTATTCTAGCAATTTTTACTTTAATGTTAGTAGCTTGCTCAAATCCAAGTAATGATACTAAAGAGTCAAAAGCTAATAAAGATAATGGTAGTGATAAGACAAAAACGGTTGAAATCACTGATGCTCATGGAACTGTTAAAGTCCCTGTAAACCCAAAGAATGTAGTTGCTTTGGATAACAGAACTTTTGAAACTTTATCTGATTGGGGAATTAAATTAGCGGCTGCTCCAAAGGATATCATGCCTGCAGATTCAGCATATAAAAAGGATGATTCAGTTCAAAACATTGGAAATCACCGTGAACCAAATCTTGAAATTATTGCAGCTGCAAATCCTGAACTTGTAATCGTTGGTCAAAGATTTGCTGGTCATTACGAAGAAATCAAAAAATTAGTACCAAATGCAGCTGTTATTGATCTTAATGTTGATGTATCTGAGAAGGCTACTAAGCCTGGCGAAAACTTAGTAAAAGGACTTAAAGATTCTACAGTTACTTTAGGGAAAATCTTTGATAAAGATAAAGAAGCTAAAAAATTAGTAGCTGATTTTGATAAATCTATTGAAAACGCAAAATCTGCTTATAACGGAAAAGATAAAGTTATGAGTGTTATCGTTACTGGTGGGAATATCGGTTTTGCTGCGCCGCACTCTGGTCGTGTTTGGGGACCAATGTATGAAATTTTCGGTTGGACTCCAGCATTAGAAGTTTCAAATTCTACTGCAGGTCATAAAGGTGACGACGTTTCTGTTGAAGCTATTGCACAAACAAATCCTGATTGGATTTTCGTATTAGATCGTGATGCTGCAACATCTGATGCAGCCACTTCAGCTCCAGCTAAGGATGTTATTTCTAAATCACCTGCTCTTCAAAACACAACTGCTGTTTCTAAAAACCAGGTTATTTATGCACCAGAAGATACTTACACAAATGAATCAATTCAAACTTATATAGAGTTATTTGGAAATATTTCAAAAACTTTAGCTAAGTAGTGTAAAGGAGTACGAAGCAGTGTCAAAAAATATAATTTCTAGGGTTGAGAATATTTCTCAACCCCAGTTTTATAATCACAATAAATTATGGACAAAACCTTTTATAATAGCGATTATAGTTGTTCTAATTTTAGGGATTATATCACTGTTTACTGGAGTTTATGATATACGTGGACAAGAGGACGGAATGGAGATGTTTTTCATCACTCGTGTTCCAAGAACAGTTGCATTAATGCTTACTGGAGCTGCAATGGCGATGGCAGGGCTCGTAATGCAACTCATTACACAGAATCGCTTTGTTGAACCTACTACAACAGGGACTATTGAATGGTCAGGCTTAGGCCTGCTTTTTGTGTATTTACTATTTCCTGCCCCAACTTTAGTTCAAAGAATGACTGGTGCAATCATTTTTTCTTTTATAGGAACTATGATTTTTTTTCTATTTTTAAGAAGAGTTAAGCTTCGTTCGTCTTTAATTGTCCCGATTATTGGATTGATGCTTGGAGCAGTTATTTCTGCAGTGTCTACTTTTTTGGGACTCCTTTTTCAAAAGACGCAAAGTATTGAAACTTGGTTCGTAGGTTCATTTGCGAACGTTCAGGTAGGAAGATATGAATATTTATGGCTGATTGTTATCATTACTTTTCTTATTTTTATGTATGCTAATAGATTGACTTTAGCTGGACTAGGAGAAGATGTCGCAACAAGCCTTGGAGTTAATTACAATAGAATTGTTCTTTTTGGGACTGCTCTTATATCTGTTGCAGTTGGAATTGTTGCAGCTGTTATTGGACACTTACCTTTCTTAGGATTAATTGTGCCAAATATCGTTTCAATGTTTAGAGGTGATGATCTTAGGAGTAATTTACCTTGGGTTTGTGTGATCGGAATGGGGTCAATAACTGCCTGTGACATCATTTCTCGAACAATTATACAGCCTTTTGAATTACCTGTTTCTTTAATACTTGCAACAGTGGGAGCAGTCGTGTTTATTACTATTTTATTGAGACAAAGAAAACCAAGGAGGCTACGATGATCACATTAGAATATAGAAAAAAAGAAAATGTCGAAATCGATTCTAGCCTTCATAATGAAAGTAGATCAGCTAGCGCTTTTCGGTCTAAGAAGGAAGCAAGACGTTATTGGATTTTACTGATTACATTGATTGCTTTAGGTCTTCTTTCTTCATATGGACTTTTAGTTTATAACAATCCAGTTCCGATAGATTCACCTTCTTTTATCCCAGTCGTTAAGAGAAGGATAGTAGCTATTGTTGCAATGATTATCGCTGCAGTTTGCCATAGCTTGTCGACAGTTGCTTTCCAATCTATTACGAATAATAAAATTATTACTCCATCGCTTTTAGGTTTCGAATCACTTTATTCAGCAATTCAAACGAGTACAATATTCTTCTTTGGTGCTAGTGCATTAATAAATTTTAATGGAATTGGATCATTTTTATTCCAAGTTGTTGTTATGGTCTTCATGAGTTTGATACTTTATGGATGGTTACTTTCCGGTAAATACGGGAATTTACAACTTATGCTTTTAGTTGGAATTATTATTGGTACCGGGCTAAATTCAGTGTCAACTTTCATGAGAAAACTACTTGCGCCTTCAGAATTTGATATTTTACAAGCAAGATTATTTGGTTCTGTTAATCATGCAGATCCTGCATATTTTCCTATTGTAATTCCTATGATCATAATTGTAGCAGTATTAATTTTGGCTCATTCTAAGAATTTGAATGTTTTGTCACTAGGAAAAGATGTTGCTACTTCTTTTGGTGTTAAATATCAACCTAGTGTAATTTATACGCTTGTATTAGTAGCTATTTTGATGTCTATTTCAACAGCTCTAATTGGACCACTTACTTTCTACGGCTTTTTAGTAGCAACTTTGAGTTATCAGGCAGCGTCAACTTATGATCATAGATACATTTTTCCGATGGCTTTTGCTATAGGATTTTTAATAATGACGAGTGCATACTTTTTAATGTATCATGTATTCCATGCTCAAGGTGTAGTTTCAGTTATTATTGAATTATTTGGTGGAATCATATTCTTAACTATAGTTTTAAGGAAGAGGGCTTTATGATAAAAATTGATAATGTTAAAAAGTTCTATACTGATAAGGTGAAGATAGGACCTTTGGATATTGAAATACCAAAAGCAGGCTTTACTTCTTTAATTGGACCAAATGGCGCTGGAAAGTCTACGACACTTTTGATGATTGGAAGACTTTTAGATATGGATGAAGGTCAAATTCAGGTAGCAAATATGGATGTTTCTGAATCCAAATCAAAAGACTTAGCAAAAATTTTGACTATATTGCGACAAGAAAATCATTTTGTAACTAGGCTTACTGTTAGACAATTAGTTGGATTTGGGCGCTTTCCTTATTCAAAGGGAAGATTGACTAAAGAAGATGAGGTTATCATTTCTAAATATATTGATTTCTTAGATTTAACTAGTTTAGAGAATAGATATTTAGATGAGCTTTCTGGTGGTCAAAGACAAAGGGCATATGTAGCGATGGTATTGTGCCAAGAGACGGAATATGTACTTTTGGACGAACCTTTGAACAACCTTGATGTTGCTCGTTCTGTTCAAATGATGGAGCATTTGAGACGTGCAGCTAATGAATTTGGACGAACAATTTTGACTGTCATGCATGACATAAATTTTGCGGCTAAATACTCTGATAAAATTTGTGCTATGAAAGATGGACAAATTGCTGCTTTTGGAACAGTAGAAGAGGTTATGGATCCAACACTTTTGACAGATATTTTTGAAACAAAAATAGAAATTATTAATGGTCCTTATGGGCCAATAGCAGTTTATTAGTTATAAAATGTCTTGCGTAGATTATGCAAGACACTCTAGTTGAAGTTGCTGTCTGTATTTTATAGGCAGCAACTTTTTTTATGTGATTACTCATAAAATGCAAAAGAATGCTTCACCTTTTCAAGTATGTACCAAACGAAAAAAATATCTCTGTATAACTTTTTAAAAGAATTCAGTTTGTTTTTGATATGTAATATTGCATATCAGAGTGTATTGATAAAAGTGTAAGGTGTCACTATAATGAGGGCATAAAGATAAACCACATTATCGTAGCAAGAAAAAGGAGGAAATAATATGGAAATCGCAATGGCAGTTTTAAAATTTGTAGGTGGCGTAATCCCGTTAATTCAAGAACTTTTAAAAGCATTTATGTAAGTTTATTAATTAGCTATCATTTATCAATCATTATCATATTTTACTAAAAAAAGAACGGGGTGATTTTTCTGAATATTAAGAAAAACACTAAAAGAAGAAAGTTCCTTGCATGTTTATTAGTTAGTTTATGCACTATTAATTATTCATCTATTTCCTTCGCAGAAACACAAGCAAGTAATGTAACTGATGTAACTAAAAATGCTAGTGGCATTGATACTGGTATAGCAAATCTTAAATATAATAATCAAGAGGTTTTAGCTGTAAATGGTGATAAAGTAGAGAGTTTTGTTCCGAAAGAAAGTATCAATTCAAATGGTAAATTTGTAGTAGTGGAACGCGAGAAAAAATCACTTACAACGTCACCGGTCGATATTTCAATTATTGATTCTGTAGTGAATCGCACGTATCCAGGAGCTGTACAACTTGCAAATAAAGCTTTTGCAGACAATCAACCGAGTTTATTAGTGGCTAAGAGAAAGCCTTTGAATATTAGTATAGACTTACCTGGCATGAGAAAAGAAAATACAATCACTGTTCAAAATCCGACATATGGTAATGTAGCTGGAGCAGTAGACGATTTAGTATCTACTTGGAATGAAAAGTATTCTACAACACATACGTTACCTGCAAGAATGCAGTATACAGAATCTATGGTTTATAGTAAATCACAAATCGCAAGTGCTCTTAATGTTAACGCTAAATATCTTGATAACAGTCTAAACATTGATTTTAATGCGGTTGCAAATGGAGAGAAGAAAGTGATGGTAGCGGCATATAAGCAAATATTTTATACGGTAAGTGCTGAACTACCTAACAATCCATCCGATCTTTTTGATAATAGTGTTACTTTTGACGAGTTAACTCGTAAAGGTGTAAGTAATTCGGCTCCACCTGTTATGGTTTCAAATGTAGCTTATGGTAGAACCGTTTATGTAAAATTAGAAACAACATCTAAGAGTAAAGATGTACAAGCTGCTTTTAAAGCCTTACTTAAGAATAACAGCGTCGAAACGAGTGGACAGTATAAAGATATTTTTGAAGAAAGTACCTTTACTGCTGTAGTATTAGGCGGAGATGCGAAAGAGCATAACAAGGTTGTTACTAAAGATTTCAATGAAATCCGAAATATCATTAAAGATAATGCTGAATTAAGTCTTAAAAATCCAGCATATCCAATTTCATATACAAGCACTTTCTTAAAAGATAATGCAACTGCCGCTGTTCATAACAATACAGATTATATTGAGACGAAAACTACAGAATATTCAAGTGCTAAAATGACACTTGATCATTACGGTGCTTACGTTGCTCAATTTGATGTATCTTGGGATGAATTCACATTTGACCAAAAGGGTAACGAAGTACTAACACATAAAACATGGGATGGTAGCGGAAAAGACAAAACGGCTCATTACTCTACAGTTATCCCTCTTCCACCGAACTCAAAAAATATAAAAATTGTAGCAAGAGAATGTACAGGTCTTGCATGGGAATGGTGGAGAACAATTATTAATGAACAAAACGTTCCATTAACAAATGAAATAAAAGTTTCAATTGGAGGAACAACATTATATCCAACTGCTAGTATTAGTCATTAGTTATAAAAAAAGCGCCCTATAAGTAGGGCGCTTTTTACTCTTTCCAAAATTGTTCTAATAGAATGACAAGCATGGTACCCACAAGTAAGCCATTACTTAAAACATATTGTAAGGAAGAAGGAACTCCGCTAAATGCACTTTCTGGAAGAAACAATATTCCCAAACTGATTAATAATGAAATTCCTAATATAGTTAATCGGCGTTGATTTAAATCTTCACGTAAAATGGATTGAAATGAAATGCCTATTACTTGGACAAATGTAGCTAAAAGTGCAGCATTAGCAATAGGTCCTGGTAGCAAGGATATAAAGTTTACAATTGAGGGAATAAAAGAAATTCCTGCTAATATAAGACTTGCTATAAGGAATGACTTCACTTTTCTTTGTCCTGTTAGTTGGATAAATCCTGCTGATGCAGGTAATGGTACAATTCCAATTGTAGAGAACAACGACGAGATAATATGTGATATACCTCCGACCCATACACCACGGTTCAGTGTTTGCTTTTCATTTTCTTTAGATAATGGAGCCACTTGTTTTACAGCCGAAATAGCAGCGATTGTATTTGCAACTAAAAGAAATGTAAATAAAGTTGCAGTTAGAGTCATTCCAATATCGAATCTAGGTGTGCCCCAAGCAAATATCTCTGGTAACTTAACTAGCGTTGTATGCGAAGGGATATGAGATGATTTTCCTAATACTGCATACAAAAGCCAACCACATGAAATTCCAAGTAACACAGCGTAACTTTTCATCCATCCTTTCCCTTTAATTGATAAGAAAGTAATAAGGGCAAAAACAAAGAGAGCAATAGTAGCTGTTGTATAGTCAGGATGGGTTGCAGATCCTTGTAATCCTATCATTCCTTTTAGTAACACACCACTAAGCTGAAGAGATAATATTAAAAGAAAGGTTCCTGTAACCAAGGGTGTAAATAAGCGTAAGATTCGATGAACAAGCCCTGTTATACCAAGAAAGAAGAGTAATATACCTGCAATAATTAATCCGCCTTCTAAAAGTTGCAATACGTCTTTTGCACTTTGTCCCTGATGCATAGCGACTTGTCCCAATATGACAAATATACTTACCCATGAACCGGCTGGCCCGTCCGCAATGGGGTAACGATGCCCAAACCACGCTTGTAGAAACGAACTTACTCCCACGACTAAAAAAGTTCGCTGCATTAATGTTGAGACATCCTCTATTGGTAAATGGAATATGCCACCAATAATGATAGGTAACGCAATTGCATTTGCTAATAGAAACACAAACCATTGTAGAATACTAAAACTCGTATCAAAGTGTTTTTTATTCATATTATTCTCCTTTGCCGAAAAAGAATCTCATAGTAAAAATCCATCCTTTCTACACAGTTAGATTAAAAAGGATGGATTTATTAAATCTATAAAATTATTTTAATTATATAGATAGATTTTTAATTAATTACCATGTACGGAATGGTAAGAATTTCCCATTAAGTGTAATCACGATACGAGGATCGCCACCTTTTGGATCTTCTTGTGTATCCACACCTAGGTTGAAGTTAATCGCACTCATTACACCTTCGCCGGCTTTTTCTAAGATTAACTCTCTAATAGTTGGTGCATATTGTAACATCATTTCATATAAACGATATGCAATCGGGTCCGTAGGAGGCATTTCCATCACTTGGCCGCGAAGTGGAACTACTGTTAATGCTTGAACTACTTTTTCATCTAATTCTAATAGTTTACCAATTTTTTCTGCTTCTGGACGTGTCATTGTAGCTTGTCCTAATAACGCTGTTACAACCCAAGTCTCAGAGTGTTCACTTACTTTTGCAATTTCTTCCCAAGTTAACCCTTTTTCAATTTTTGCCGCTAAAATTTTTTGCGTAGCTTCTTGTCTATTCATATCTAATACTTGTTTTTTCATATCTCATAACTTCCCTTCATATACGTGATAATTATTATTTTGTTTTACTATTTAACGCTTTATATCCATCAACCACTACATCTAATTTACCTGTGTGAGGGTCAATAACTAAACCATGTACAGGAACATCTTTTGGGATAAGTGGATGATTTCTTACTAAATCAACATTAGCTTGCGTTGAGTCGCAAACATCATCGAATCCGAATAACCATTTTTCAAGGTCAATACCAGCATATTCAATCGCTGATAAAATTTCTGATGAAGCTACTCCGCGATCTAATATTTTTTGAAGTGTTCCTTTTGGATTCGTTTGGCTCGCGCCACATCTATGGTGTCCAATAAGGAAGATTTCATCTGCATTTAAATCGTATACTGATGCTACAACACTTTGCATAACACTATCGAAAGCAGAAGCAATTTTACCACCTGCATTTCTGATAACCTTTGCATCACCATCGTGTATATCTAAAGCTTTTGGAAGTAGCTCAATTAAACGAGCATCCATGCAAGAAACAACAACCATACGTTTTTTAGGCATTTTTGTCGCTTCACGAGGAGCGTATTCCTTATTTTCTACAAAATGTTCATTGAACGATAGAATTTCTTGTAATAACATATGTGTAACCTCCTTTAAATCTAGATGTATTTTTTTGTTGTGTCCTCTGTGTTATAAGTAAATATAGCTGATAAATAATGTGATGTAAGAGGATAAACTAAGTATAGTGAATTGTATCGATAAGCAGAATAAGTTGGCGAAACACTTTCGGGCTTTCTACTTTCACGGTGAAAGGATTGGTTTATATCATTGATCAAACAGATTTTGAGATACTGAAATTATTAGGAGAAAACTCAAGAATACAATGGAAAGAACTTGGCCAAAAAATACATATGACGGGGCAAGCTGTAGGAAATCGAATTCGAAGATTAGAGGATTTAGGGATTATTGAACAGTATACAATTGCAATAAACCGAATCAAATTAGGGCAAGTAGTGACTGCATTTGTTACTTTGTTCGTAACAACAGCTAATCACCAAGAGTTTATGAATTTCTTTCAAGGAGAAGAAGGGATTTCTGAAGTACACCGTATAAGTGGTGAGGGGTGTTATTTATTAAAAACACATTTTGCTTCCAACGAAGACTTAGATAACTTTCTAGGACGACTATTAAAATACGGGAACTATCGTGTTAACTTATCAATAGGAAAGTTGAAATAAGGTTTCTTTTCTTTGGAGGAGATAGTAACGTTATTTGCTAAACTTTATTTGTATAGAGATAATGAAGTCGTTTAATGTTTATCTTAAATAGTCAGAGCCTTACTACAATTTATGTGTAGTAAGGCTTTTTAAAGTTGTTATATTCAACAATTAAGCTGAAGTGTTGAGGGGGGATATGAGACGATTTCTTTCAAGAGAATCATAAATGATTTTGTCTTAAGAAAGATCTTGCAACTCAGTACAGGATCTTTAATTAAACGTTTTTAAAAGCTAAATTGTGGTTTCATATCCCCTTTATAAGGTTCATGTTCAACGAATATAGTTATATCCTTACCAGCTTGGTCTTTACCAGTTCTTTTATACGTAAATTTATTCTTATTTAGTTCAGTAAGTTCAAGAGCAGCACCATATTTATTATTTCCAATTGAAACATGGGCTCTTATTTTATTTTCATGTACAACATCGAAGTAGCCATAATCACCGCGGCTTTGACCTGTTTCGCTATTGAAGAACTCATATTTATTAGATTTGTCATCAAATTTTGCTAGACTTATAAAATTCGAATTAAATTGTGTTACATCGTTACCAGCTTCGTCTAATACCTTTGTTCCGTGCCAAAGGGTACCGCCTAAAATTTTATCTCCATCAACATTTTTAACAATATCTCCTGTAGTCGTGTTCAGCTGCTTGTCCGGATCAGTGAAAGAAAGTTCTTTTTCTTTATATGGAACATGTTCAACGAAAACTTCTACATCTTTACCGTTAGCGTCTTTCCCCATTCGTTTATAAGTAAATACATTTTTATTTAGTTTTGTCATGTCAACGACAGCTTGATACTTCATTGATTCTGAAATTAATATTCTCTTCTTCCCATCATTTGTGACAAAGAAAGTTCCTTTATCGCCACGACTTGCACCTGTTTTAGCATCAAAAAATTCATATCTGCCTGACTTCGCATCAAATTTTGCAAGACCAATGAAGTTTGCATTCTCTTTTGTTAAGTCATTCTTATCTTTGTCATACACTCGTGTACCTTGCCAATTTGTCTTGCTAAGAATATTAGCCATTTTTTGCCCTTTAGTTAATTTATTTTCCTTTTTTGTTTCTTTAGCAACTTGTTCTTGTTTTTGTTTACTATGATTTTCTTCAGCTTTAGTACCAGCACACCCTGTTAATGCTAATGTGAATCCGAGCAGTACGGATGATAGTGCTTTTGTTTTTTTGTTCATGTTTTATCGTCTCCTTATTTTAGTACGGTTTGCGATTATAGTAGCAGTGCGTCATATATGAACTTAGTTGCTACGTTTCTTATGTTAATACCCGACTATAAACTGCCTCTAAATAAAACATTAAAAAAAGATAAACTAATTCCTAAAAAATGTTCATATTTATAAAAAATCGCTAGCTTGTTGTAGTGCCTACGAGTAATCCAACAAATACATTGTAATGAAGAAGGAAAGTCGTTAACAATAATGTAATTCCTAATGGAGCCAATCGATTGTATTGCAAAATTTTCGAGCTAAACTGTAGGGGAAATGAAGATTTTATAGAATTCGTTTCGTATAGGAAGGGGATGTCCATGTTTGATTCAACAGATTTTAAGATTATACAATTACTACAAGAAAACGCTAGAATGAACTGGAAGGAAATTGGGGAGATAGTACATTTGACTGGTCAGGCTGTCGGGAAACGAATTCATAAATTAGAAGAGGCAGGTGTCATTCAAAAATATACGATAAATATCGATAGGGCTAAGCTAGAAGGATCTATTATGACCTTTGTTACACTATTTTTGCATGCACCGCACTATCATAATCAAATTCAAAACTTTTTTGAAAAAACGGACGTAATTACTGAAATGTATCGTATAAGCGGCGATGGGTGCTATGTCATGACTCTTCACACATCTTCGCATCAGCAATTAGAAGAGACTCTTGCAGATGTTTTACATTATGGTGATTATCGTATAAATACTGTCATTAAGACAATGGAAAAAAAGAAAGAATAAGATACTTATCCTTTCTTTTTTTTGAACTGTAATTTTTTATTTGCTCTTGTTTATAAAACAGTTTGCTGACATGACTGTTGCATAAATATCACCAAACTCTAATGCACTCATGAACGATTGATGAGCGTGTACTGCGGGGATTAGATTTCCTTGAAATTCTAAATCTTTTGTTGTACAAGCATCTTCAATTACAATACATTGAAATCCGAAGTCACTGGCAGCGCGTACTGTTGCATCAATACATACATGAGTCATCATACCGCAAATGACTAGTTGATCTATTTTTTCTGTCTTTAATGTTTCTAATAAATTTGTTCTTAAAAAACTGTTAGGGTGATGTTTTTGAATGACTCTTTCGTTAGCAATCGGTTGTACATTATCATAAATTTGAACACCTACTGTATCGGGTAAGAAGAAAGTAGCCCCTTCGTTGTTCGAAATATGTTGTACGTGAATAACTGTTTTATGCTTTTCGCGAAATACTCTCAAAACTTCTTTCGCTTTTTGTGCGGCTTTTTCAGGTTGATGTAATTCCATATTGCCGCCTTCAAAGTAATCATTTTGTATGTCTACTAATAGTAACGCTTCTTTCATCGTTATTCCCCCCACATATATTTGTACAGTACGTTGTTTGTACTGTACCGTTATTATATAAAGTGTAGGTATGCGGAAGTAATAGCGTTATGAAACGATTTTAACGGATATAGTTTCAGTGTGAAAAAAGTGAAAGTTGGTATAAGTACAAATGGATTTTGTGGAATTCACGGCAAAGTTATAGGTAGAGTGGCGTTGTAGGATAAAAACCATAACTTTGCTGGAGGATCGGGTTATGGTTTTTTTTATGAGGAAATGCGATTTTAAGTTTTTGCTGAAGATGTTTTTCTAGGATATGCTGTGAGTGATTGAAGTGAGGTAGTGTCGGATATTGTCGACCGATCGATATATTAGAAAAATCGTTGATATATTGTGAGTTATGATAGATATATTGGAAAAATCGTTGATATATTGCTAGTTGTGATAGATATATTGAAAAAATCGTTGATATATTTGTAAAGGGGTGTTTGAGGTGATTGTGAAAGAAAGAAAAATACCGATTTATATAAGACAGTTAGAAGCGCTTCTTAGAAGGTTACCTGTATATCATCCGAAACGAAATATAATTGGAGAAAACTTGGCAAAACACATGGCGGGGTATAAAGGGGAGCAAGCGATTGATTATCCACTTAGTTTTATTTCTGAGAAAGAGTACAGTGTTTTACATGATGTTCGCTTATCTAATCATGATCAATACTTTCAAATTGATACTATTATCATTTCCACAAAGTTTCTTCTGTTTCTTGAGATAAAAAATATAGCAGGTACATTAATATTTGATACAAAGTTTAATCAACTTATCCGAATAACAGAAGGAAATTCAGAGGGATTTCCAGACCCTGTTTTACAAATAAAAAGGCAGGAAATACAACTTAAAAAATGGTTAAGCTTACATGGATTTTCTTCTAGTCTTCCAATCGAGTCCCTCGTTGTTATTAGCTCGCCTCGTACCATTATAAAATCTTCAGATGACAATCTTCTTCATACAATTATTCATAGTGCAAATCTACCTCATAAAATAAAGTGGTTTGAAAGTAAATATAAGAAAAAAGTTATAGATAATGTAGATAGGCTCATTCATCAAATAATAGCGGAGCATTCTCCACTTCAACAAAATATACTTGAGCAATATAAAATAGAAAAAGAGGAGTTGCTAAATGGAGTACAATGTGAGAAATGCTTAGTTATTCCAATGGTTAAAGTTAAGAAGGGGTGGCGTTGTACAAGTTGTAAAGATTTTTCAAAAGTGGCACATGAGGGTGCTATACGAGATTATGCATTGCTCATTAGTACGACATGTACGAACGGTAATTTGAAAGAGTTTCTCCATGTTTCGTCAGGTATGGTTGTAAACAGAATTCTCCACACACTAAATCTGGCCTATACTGGCAACAACAAAGGACGAATATATGATTTAACTTCTTTCCAATCGTAATTTTGCTATAATAAATAAGTACTCATACGAAGGGGAGTTTAAAGATAAAATGAAGTCGTTTAATATCGATCATGTTATAGCTAGTATTTTGCAATGGATATTAAATATAGCTTTAATTATATTATCCATTGTGTTATCGATTTTCTTAGTGAATGAGACGATCACGTTTGTGCAGTATATTTTTTCGTCAAAAGAGTATACGTCTTATAAATTGGTTGAAAGTATCATCGTCTATTTCTTATACTTCGAGTTCATTGCATTAATTATTAAGTATTTTAAATCGAATTATCATTTCCCGTTACGTTATTTTATTTATATCGGAATTACGGCTTTAATTCGGTTGATTATTGTGTCTCATGAGGAACCGATGGAGACGTTATTATACGCAGGAGCAATTCTTGTTTTAGTTATTGCTTTATACATATCGAATATGAGAGATTTGAGAAAAGAGTAGTAGTGCAGACGTAAGTTTGCACTACTTTTTTATGTGGAATTTTCCACCCTATGATTTTGGGGCTGTAATCAAATGAATAGTGTCAGGACATTCTAATTTATAAGTTACTTTGTTGTCTTCAATATCTTTCTTTATCTTTTGACATGTAGTATTCGAATATTGTATCTCTTGGTTTTCATTATGTTTCTCATTTGTTTTTGTGTAGTCGACATCATAATAGACGGAGGTAGATTCCTTTTCTTTTTTTACAGTTAAATCAATAATAATAGGCTCGTTCTTGTTATTAAATTTAGTAATTCTAACTGAATCGTCTTTATTTGAATTATAGTTTTTTACGAAAGTATCTAATTTCTCTATGTTATAAACTTCATCGTTTTTCTCAATAATATCACCACGTTTTTTGGAAGCCTCAAAAGTATATGTCTCGTTTTTATCGTTTTTTTGCTCATTATTAGTACAACCAATAAGAGTAAATAAGGCTAATGAGATTACAGATAACGCATATTTTCTATATTGTATTCTCATAGATTCAGCTCCTTTTCTTAATTTTTAACGATGATATATTTATAATTTTATTTTATCTTAATGAGCTTTTTGGAAAGCAAAAAGACTGTTCTTTTTTCGTTAAGTTACTGTAAATACCTACATTCTTTATTAATTAGTTATAAATTTCGGCATAATATTTTTACATTAGTTTTTACATCTTGACCTTCAAGTTGCTTGAAAGTTTACAATGAAATTAGGGCGTTTGAAATCGAAAAAAATTGAGAAATTAAGTGAAGAGGTTTCTTTTACTTGGAGGTTATAGGAATGAATCAGGAATTGAAGTTACGTCCATTAGAACGAGAAGATTTAAAGTTTGTACACGAACTGAATAATAATGCCCATATTATGTCGTATTGGTTTGAAGAGCCGTATGAGGCATTTGTGGAGCTGCAGGATTTATACGATAAACATATACATGATCAAAGTGAACGACGATTTATCGTTGAGAAAGACAATGAGATGGTTGGATTAGTTGAGTTAGTAGAAATCGATTATATTCATCGTAGAACAGAATTCCAAATTATTATTGATCCAAATTATCAAGGATATGGTTATGCAGCAGAGGCGACGCGTTTAGCGATGGATTATGCTTTCGCTGTATTAAATATGCATAAGATTTATTTAGTTGTGGATAAAGAAAATGAGAAAGCAGTCCATGTGTATAAAAAGGTTGGATTTATAGTGGAAGGCGAGCTTTTAGACGAGTTTTTCGTTGATGGTAACTATCATAATGCGATAAGAATGTGTATGTTCCAGAAGGAATATTTTAAAAATAAGTAGTTGAATGATTTGGAGGTAATGTTGACGCTTCGTAAAACTGTATGCTAAAATCCCTTTTAAGTATTAAGGAAGGTGCAGAACATGCTTTATATAAAATTTGTAAAACTCATTAGAAAACTTTGCTCCGCACAAATGTATACGGTGAAGCGTTGTACGGAGCTTAATCAAGGGGCATAAATCCCTATATTCATCGACTGAATAACTTTTCTAAAAAAGTATAGTTTATCTATGCTTATTTGGTTATGGTTTTTCAGTTGATGTATAAAATAGATTAAGGGGCCATAGACAATGCTTTGTCTATGGCCCTTTGTGTATATTATTCCGATGAGTATTTACTGTAAATTGGAGTAGTATAGGAAAAACCACGAAGCAGAGGGCTAGTGTCGAATGACGCTATCTCTCTGCTTTTTTTAATTTCAGGAAAAGAGGAATAAAAATGAGTTTACTTAAAGTTGAAAGTTTATCACATAGTTTTATTGATAAAGTATTATACGAAAATGCTTCTTTTGATTTGCATAAAGGCGAGCATATGGGAATTGTTGGACAGAATGGTGCAGGGAAAAGCACATTAATGAAAATATTGGTGGGGGAAATTATTTCTGATAAGGGGAGCATTAAGTGGCAACCTAATATTCAAATTGGACATCTTGATCAATATGCAGAAATTGATGGGAGCTATACTATTTCACAATATGCAAAGCGAGCCTTTTATGATTTGTTTGAAATGGAAAAGAGAATGAATAAGTTATATGAAGAAAGTGCGATGACTGGAGATGAGAATCAACTATTGAAAGCAGCTGAAATACAAGAACAGCTTGAGGCTCGTGATTTTTATTCAGTAGACAGCGTAATAAATAAGGTGGCAGCCGGTTTAGGTATTGATGCGATTGGGATGGATCGTGTTATTGGTGAATTAAGCGGAGGGCAGCGTGCAAAGGTAATTTTAGCAAAGCTTTTATTAGAAGAGCCTACTATTTTATTACTAGATGAACCGACGAATTTTCTCGATAAGGAGCATGTGGAGTGGCTTGCTAATTATTTAATGAATTTTGAAGGAGCGTTTATTGTCGTATCACATGATTTTGATTTTCTGGAAAAGGTAACTTCTTGCATATGTGATGTAGAGTTCGGAACGGTTAAGAAGTATTACGGAAAATACTCAGATTTTGTAAGACAAAAGGAGCATTTGCGAAAAGATTATATTCGCCAATATTATGCACAGCGAAAGAAAATTGAAAAAACGGAAGAGTATATTCGTAGAAATATTGCTGGGGTGAATTCAAAAATAGCGCAAGGTCGTAGAAAACAATTGGAGCGTATGGAAAGAATTGCGCCACCAAGTTTTACTCATAAACCGTCTATTCATTTTCAGGAACTTCCCATTTCAGTTCAGACAGTTCTTGAAGTAAATAACCTTGAAGTTGGTTACGATTTCGCTCTCTTACCAAAGTTAAATTTTTCAGTAATGGGTGGGCAAAAACTTGTTATTACAGGTTTCAATGGAGTAGGGAAATCTACTTTATTAAAAACAATCGTTGGAAATATTGCTAGCATTTCTGGAGAGTTTCACTTTTCAGAGCAAATAAAGATTGGATATTATGAGCAAGATTTAAATTGGAGCAATGATTCTTTAACGCCGCTTCAAATTATTTCAGAACAGTTTCCTAAACTGAATATGAAGGAAATACGCCATCATTTAGCTGCGTGTGGTGTGAAGGATACGCACGTTTCGCAAGAAATTCGGACGTTAAGTGGTGGTGAACAATCGAAGGTGAAACTGTGCGGATTATTACTATCACCTTGTAACTTCTTAATTTTAGATGAGCCGACAAATCATTTAGATGCAGAAGCGAAGGAAGCTTTGCAAAAGGCGCTAATTCAGTTTAAGGGCAGCATTATACTCGTATCTCACGAAGCAAGTTTTTATCTTGATTGGGCAGATAGCATCTTTGATATAGAGACAGGATTAGTTAAGGGGGTGTGAAACATATGAGTGAAAACAATTGGAAAACGAAAATTATATTATTTTTGACCGCTCAAACTATTTCGTTGTTCGGTTCCTCTCTCGTGCAATACGCGATTATATGGTATATCACCCTTACAACATCATCAGGAGTGATGTTGACTATTTCAACTGTTTGCGGTTTTCTACCACAAATTGCGATATCTTTGTTTGCAGGTGTTTGGATTGATCGTTATGACCGTAAAAAGATGATTATGTTATCGGATGGGGTTATAGCGATTGCGACGTTAGTTTTAGCAAGTTTATTTTTAACAGGATATAAAAGTATTTGGTTACTTTTTATTGTGTTACTCATTCGTTCAGCTGGAACAGGAGTACAAACGCCAGCTGTGAATGCATTAATTCCGCAAATCGTTCCGAAAGAGTATCTTATGAAAGTAAATGGAATAAATAGCAGTATTACATCTTTAATTATGTTTCTTTCTCCAGCAGCAAGTGCTGCGATTCTTTCTATTGCCAGCATTGAAATAACATTTTTTATTGATGTTATTACAGCTATGATTGGAATTAGTATTATGTTTGTTATTCAGGTCGAAGGACATGTGAATGTAGAGAGTAAGCAAAAATCTAATCTACAGGGAATTAAAGAAGGGTTCTCTTATTTAAAAGAAAATGTATTTATTAAAAGGCTAATCCTTTTATTGATTATCGTCATGATTTTAATAAGTCCAGCTGCTTTTTTAACACCTTTAATGGTAACTCGTTCTTTCGGGGCCGAAATGTGGAGACTTACTGCTAGTGAGATGACCTTTAGTGCGGGTGCGGCAGCTGGTGGCGTATTGATTGCGGCGTGGGGTGGCTTTCGTAATCGTATGTATACAACAGCGCTAGCTTGTGCATTATATGGACTGCTTATGATTGGACTCGGAATAGCACCGATATTTATTATGTATTTAGTATTTAATTTTTTAATTGGTATAACAATGCCGTGCTTCAATACACCAGTTACTGTGTTATTGCAGGAGAAAGTAGAACCATCGATGCACGGACGGATGTTCAGCCTTGTACAAATTGCGAATTCATGCGCGCTTCCTTTAGGAATGATAATATTTGGTCCGTTGTCGGATATGTTTAGTGTAGAGATTTTGTTAATTTATGCTGGGATATTCGTGCTATTTTGCGCAATGTATATTGTATTAAGCAAGAGGTTTGAAGTGTAAATATTTATAATTTAGAAGGTTTGTGAAGGAATTTAAGATGCTTCGCAAACCTTTTTTTTATTAGTTTAGTCAATAATTATTTATTGTTAAACAATAAATAATTATTGACTGTTAATGTTATTTTAGATAATATGATGTTAACGATTTAAGAAGAATTACATAAGTAGAGGAGAATGTGAAATGAAAAATAAATACGTAGTAGCTATTTCTTTCATGATTTTAGCGATTATTTCTTTAACTATACATGCTTCAAACAGTAAAGTAGGAGCGGATGGATTCCTTGAAGAACCTTTCTTTTTCCTAGTACCGATAAGTTATGTATTGTTCCTTAGTGGTATTGGTGTATTATTATTTGGATTTATTACTTCCAAGCTAAAAAAGGGCAATAGATAGGGGCAACCTATAGGGACAAAACACTTACTATGAAATAGAAACATACCATATGGAAGAAAAAGAATAAGTGAGATGAATCATGATGAACCATCATTTTTATAATGGAAGACAAGTAGGAGCAGCTATTACACTGGCTGGGGCACAGGGGACAATTCATGCTGTGAATCAAGCTATTCAAATGCAACAACAAGCATATTTTGCACAAATGTTGCAAAGTCAGTATATGCCGTATTCACAACTTCCGATGCAAATTGTACATTACGATGTACATCCAGCTGGTTTATTTTCCATTCCATATGGCGGGACATACTTCTTATGAAAGAAAGCGACTGGTTAGAGTCGCTTTTTTTATATTCCGCCTAGCTTCATTCCAAGGAAGGCAAAGGCGATACCAATTATGTAAGTAGCACTTAAATATAAAAGGAAGATGTACAGTTTTTTACGATTGAGAAGCTGAACAGATTCTAATTTAAGCGTAGAAAATGTAGTGAATGCGCCCATAAATCCAGTACCTAATAATAGTTGCCAGCCTGTAGTGACTCCGTTGCCAATTATATATCCAAGTAAAAATGCCCCTGTTATATTAATAAGGAATGTAGCAATTGGAAATTGTGTTTTATTTCTTTTCTTAAACCAATTGCTAATTGCAAATCGTGTAATCGCGCCGAAAAATCCACCTGTTGCCACTAATAAAGCTTCTATCATAAGTGATCACCTTCCGTAAGATGTTTCTTAATTAAGAAATCACCTAGTGTATAGCCAAGACCAGACATAATGAGACCACCAAGTATGCTGCATGATACATATAAGAAAGCCGTATCCCATTCAGAATGATTGATTAGTTGCACAGTTTCTACACTAAATGTTGAAAACGTCGTAAAGGAACCAATGAATCCAGTCCCAATGCCTGTGATAATTTCTAATGGTAAGATGTTTCGCCGAGCGATATAGGTAGTTAGCCACGCTAATAGGAAGCAGCCGAGTAAGTTGATGAGCAATGTAGCTAGCGGAAATGAATGATTCCATGAAGTATGAATAGTAAGACCTAAATAATAGCGAGAAAGGGCTCCTAATATACCGGCTATGCCAACGATAATATAAATCAATTTCTTCACCTCTTTAAATAGCTTGCTCAAAAAAATAGACTCCTACCAGTAGTTATACTGGTAGGAGTCATTAGCTAAGCAGCAGTTATGGCGAACTCCATCGCCTCTGATTATTACATATAGTGTACTAAATATACCGTTTAATTTCTAGTGAGGAGGTGGGTGTAACTTTTCTTTTTTTGATGTTTGAAGGTTTTTTAGTAATTAAAATGAGATCGATTACTTATCAACTAAATATAGTGATATACAGTTTTAATTATGATAAAATGTTTCTTATGTGTGTCGTTTTATTTTATTTGACTGAAAATAAAGAAAAATAAATTCGCGTGAAAAGGAGTCATTTATTTGAAGAAATTTTTAAAAATCGTATTTATATGTGTTTTAGTATTAGCGGGCATTGTAGGAGGATTTCTAGCGTATATGACACTTACTAAAGAACAGCCTGCTGATGTTATAAGCTTGAAGGTGGAGAATAATAAGGAGCGCGTATTAGCGACTGGAAATGAATTTAAAGTTACAACATTTAATATTGGATATGCTGGGTTAGATAAGGATCAAGATTTCTTTATGGATGGTGGAAAGGGATCTGGTTCAAGTAGTAAAGAGCAAACGGAAATTAATTTAAAGAATATGCTTTCGTTTTTACAAAATGAGAATAGTGATTTTGCGCTATTACAAGAAGTTGATATAAAGTCACTTCGTTCATTTGATGTAAATGGACATGAATTTTTGAAAAAAGGATTACCTGATTATGTTTCGTCATTTGGCAAGAACTACGATACGAAATGGGTTCCAGTGCCAATAACAAATCCAATGGGATATGCGGAGGCTGGATTAAGTACGTTTTCTAAATACACTGTTCAAGAAGCGAAGAGGTTCCAGCTGCCTGGAATGGAGCCTTGGCCAAAGCGTTTGTTTGATTTAGATCGAGCAATTGTGGAATATAAAATTCCTGTTAATAATGGGAAACATGTTAGACTCGTAAATCTACATTTGTCTGCTTATGATGAAGGCGGGAAAATTAGAAAACAGCAAGTAGAGTATTTAAAAGAATATATGAACAAGCATTATGAAAATGGTGATTACGTAATAATGGGCGGAGATTGGAATCAATTAGTTTCGAACGCTCAATTAAGTGATCCGAAGTTTGTGAAAGAGCGTCCTGAGTGGTTAGTAGAGTTACCGAAGGATTTTACGGACGGTGGCTTTAAGTGGGCTGTAGATCCGTCTGTTATGACTGTGAGAGATGATGTAAAGAAATATGTCGAAGGTGAAAATTTCGTCACTATTATTGATGGCTTTATCGTTTCACCGAATGTAGAGATTGTAAATGTACAAGGGAAAGATTTAAAGTTTGAAAATAGCGATCATAACCCAGTGAGTGCGGTATTTAAACTGAAGTAATTGATATGTATAAGTAGAAGGTGGGGCTTCATATGGAGTGGTTAAAGAGGACTTGTTTTTCTAACCTTGAGAAAGAATCACAGAAAAATCATTTATTACTGTTTATAACGATTTGTAGTTTCTGCCTTGGGATAATCGCGATTGGGTATTATGGATATATTTTTACAGAGAGAGCAATAGCGTTTTGGATTTGTGGTATTTCGGTCGTTGCATTTGGAACGCTTTTTACTTTTATAAAAAATATGGAATCAGCGTATAAATATATCATGACATTTATGTTGCTTACCATGTCTTACATCATGGTACAAGCTTTTAATGAAAGCCCGGCTGTATTTCAAATGGTTTATTTTACATTAGCTGTTTCACTTATTTACTTAAGTGAGCGCCTCATTTTAATTCTTGGCGGGGTAGCTGTTGTGATCACATTTATTCTTTGTAGCTATTGGCCGAAGCAATTTTTTGCTTATACAGCCTCGTCTGAAGCTGCTAATTTTGCAAGTTTGTTAGCGATTGTAACAATTGCTATGTGGGGCGTCACGAAAATCGGTTCTAATCTGCTCCTTCATTTAAGTGATGAGAAGCAAGAAGTAATGAGAAAAGCTCAGGAGCTAGAAGAGACGCAAAGGCTTATTGAAGAAACAGTTGTGAAACTAGATAGTAATTTCAATCATTTAAGGCAAAATATGAACACGTCGATGGAATCGATGAGTGAAATTAATTTTGCCTTTGAAGAGGTAGCAGTTGGTACGCAATCACAATCAGAGATGATGTATCGTTCGGTAGAGGTATTGAATGATATGGAGGGAAATATTGAACAAATCATCTCTCAAGTAAGAACTGCATCGGCTCGTGTGGATGAAAGTTTAGACATTTCAAAAGGTAGTGTACATACTTTAAGAAATTTTGAAGCTAACATGAGAAGTTTAAATGATGTTGTTTCACAGTCTGGAATTATATTTAGAGATTTAATGATGCAATCGAAACAAATTAATGAAATTGTAGATGTAATAACGAATATTTCAAGTCAGACGAGTTTGCTAGCTTTAAATGCAAATATTGAAGCTGCGAGGGCAGGTGAGCATGGAAAAGGTTTTGCTATTGTAGCGAGTGAAGTGTTAAAGCTTGCTGAAGAATCAAATCGTTCTGCGGGAAGAATTCAGGGGATTTTGAAGGAGTTTAGTAATCAAGCAAGTAAGGTAGAAGTGCAGGTAGAGAAGTCAGAAAGAGTACAAGAAGAGTGTAACGAAATGTTAGCAAGCGTTTTAACAAACGTAACTGATTTAGGGAAGTTTATTGATGCGATTAATAAAGTAATGCGAGAGGTTGTTATTCATCAAGAAAGTTTCCAAGTTAAAACGACGAATATTGTAAAGGATGTTACGCATGCTTCTAACGTAATTCAGCAAACTTCTACAGCTACAGAAGAAGTGCTAGCGAGTGTGGAAGAAGAAAAACATCGAAATGATATATCGGTGAAGACGTTACATACTGTTAGCGAGCAAGTGAAGTTACTAGAAGATATTCTAGAAAAGTAATATTTCTTGAAAAGGGCACACCATGTGTGCTCTTTTTTCATTTAAATGAATACTTGATAGTAATTTAATTGCTTTTCTGCGCGTTTTCTGCCAAGCTTAAGGAGATAAAGTGAGACTAATACCTACTGATTATTAGTTGAACCTCGCAAATAGCGGGATAAAATACTTCAAAGAAAGAATTATATAGGTGACGAATATGATTGAAGTTAAGACTTCTGAACTTAGTGATGGAGAATTTAATAGAGGTGTATTTGCAACTCGTGATATTAAAAAGGGTGAGTTGATTCACTCAGCACCAGTTATCTCTTATCCGAATGAACAGCATGAACACATTGAAAAAACGTTACTTGCTGACTACGCATTTGAGTATGGGGTAAATCATACGGCATTCCTGTTAGGATACGGCATGTTATTTAATCATGCATATAATCCGAATGCAACGTATGAAATTGTCTTCGAGAATCATACTTTTAACTTCTTCGCGTATAAGGATATAAAAGCGGGAGAAGAAATTTTAATCAATTATAATGGTGAAGTGGATGACGATGAGCTATTATGGTTTGATAAGGAAAAAGAAGAGAACGAAAAATAATTTAATGAGTATAGAAAGAGCACATTCTGTGGAATGTGCTCTTTTTTCATTGATGTAAATAAAGTAAAAAGTACAAAAAAATACCACTTTCTTTTTGTATGGTATAGTAAGATACTGAGGGATAGTGTTTTGAAAAAGTCACATATTTTACAAATTGTTGTCTTTCTGATGACATGTCAAGTTTAGTAGTCCATTTGGGTTGCTTTATTATGCAATATATATTTTAATATGAGTGGCACCTCTTATAAATTAAGAGGTTTATAGGTGTCTCGAATTGATTTTGGGTACACTGTATCCACCACTTTAGGTTCTTTCATGTACGTGGGGATATTATGGGCCCGTATAACGGGATAAAATGAATATAGAAATAGAGGAATCGTAAAATGAATATGCAAGAGGTTTATAAATATTTAAGTACGGTATTGCCTGAAGGACATGTTAAACAAGATGAAATGTTAAAGAATCATACGCATATTAAAGTTGGCGGAAAAGCAGATGTTTTCGTTGCGCCTACAAATTATGATGAAATTCAAGAAGTTATCAAATATGCGAACGAATATAATATTCCAGTTACGTTTTTAGGAAATGGATCGAATGTCATTATTAAAGATGGTGGAATTCGCGGGATTACAGTAAGTTTAATTCATATTACAGGTGTTACTGTAACAGGAACGACGATTGTAGCACAGTGTGGCGCAGCAATTATTGATGTATCACGCATTGCATTAGATCATAATTTAACGGGTCTTGAGTTTGCTTGTGGTATTCCAGGTTCAGTTGGCGGAGCATTATATATGAATGCTGGTGCATACGGCGGTGAAATTTCGTTTGTATTAACAGAAGCTGTCGTAATGACAGGTGATGGAGAGCTACGTACTTTGACGAAAGAAGCATTTGAATTTGGATATCGTAAGAGTGTATTTGCGAACAACCATTACATTATTCTTGAAGCGAGATTTGAACTTGAAGAAGGTGTACGTGAAGAAATTAAAGCAAAAATGGATGATTTAACGTTTAAGCGTGAGTCAAAACAGCCTCTAGAATACCCTTCTTGTGGTAGCGTATTTAAGCGCCCACCAAATAACTTTGCTGGTAAGTTGATTCAAGACTCAGGACTACAAGGTAAGCGAATTGGTGGAGTAGAAGTTTCTTTAAAACATGCTGGATTTATGGTGAATGTTGATAACGGAACAGCACAAGATTACATCGATTTAATTCACTTCGTACAAAAGACAGTTGAAGAGAAATTTGGCGTGAAGTTAGAGCGAGAAGTAAGGATTATTGGAGAAGATAAGGAATAACGAAATACGTATGAAGATATGAATTATTTTAAAATAATATTTGGGTATTGTTGACAATTTGTTTTCAATTCAATATAATGGCTAATAATTTAACAAATAACATACGTTGAAAGAGCCCAGTAGCAGTTTGTCACTGTTAACGAGAGAGCTAGGGGTTGCTGGAACCTAGCACAAACAAACTTGCGAATTACACTCTGGAGTATCTTAGGTAATGCTAAGCGGACTAGCAATCGATATTATTGCTAAGAGTGGTATGAGTAGCTATGCTATTTATGCAAACTGGGTGGTAACACGGTGAATAATCGTCCCTATGTCTATCGTAGACATAGGGGCTTTTTTGTTTTTAAAAAATAAAGGGGATGACAAAAGATGAATATTATTGATGAATTAGAATGGCGCGGCGCCGTTAATCAGCAGACTGACGAAGAAGGCTTACGTAAGCTAGTAGAAGAGAAAAAGATTTCACTATACTGCGGAGTTGATCCAACTGGTGATAGTATGCATATCGGACATTTGATTCCGTTTATGATGATGAAGAGATTCCAATTAGCTGGCCATCATCCTGTTATTTTAATTGGCGGGGCAACAGGAACAATTGGTGATCCGAGTGGACGACAATCAGAGCGTCAACTTCAAACGTTAGAAGTGGTTCAGCATAATGTAGATGCGTTAACAGCACAAATGAAAAAGCTATTTGATTTTGGTGGAAATAGCGAAGTGAAGATGGTAAATAACTATGATTGGACACATGAAATAAATATTATTGAGTTTTTACGTGATTACGGGAAAAACTTTAGCATCAATAGCATGTTAGCGAAGGATATTGTAGCAAGCCGCTTAGATACAGGTATTTCTTTCACAGAATTCACATATCAAATTTTGCAAGCGATGGATTTTCACCATTTATACACGAAAGAGGATGTTCAACTTCAAATTGGTGGTAGTGACCAATGGGGAAATATTACGAGTGGTTTAGATTTAATTCGTAAGTTAGAAGGTCATGAGGCTAAAGTATTCGGATTAACGATTCCGTTATTATTAAAATCGGACGGTACGAAGTTTGGTAAATCAGCAGGTGGTGCAGTTTGGCTTGATCCTGAAAAAACGACACCGTTTGAATTTTACCAGTTCTGGGTAAATACAGATGACCGTGACGTAATTAAATACTTGAAATACTTTACGTTCTTAAAGAAAGAGCGTATTGATGAATTAGCAGCGAAGGTAGAAGTCGAGCCTCATAAACGTGAAGCGCAAAAAGTGCTAGCGGAAGAAATGACGAAATTCGTTCATGGAGAAGAGGCGTTATTACAAGCTGAGAAAATTACAGCAGCGTTATTTAGCGGAGATATTAAATCGTTAACAGCTGATGAAATTGAACAAGGTTTTAAAGAAATGCCAACATTCCATTCTTCAAAAGAGACAAAAAATATTGTAGAGTGGCTAGTTGATTTAGGAATTGAACCATCCAGACGACAAGCACGCGAGGACATTAATAATGGTGCGATTTCTATGAATGGTGAGAAAGTAACAGATGTGGGTACGGATGTTACTGTAGAAAATTCATTTGATGGAAGATTTATTATTATTCGTAAAGGGAAGAAGAACTACAGCCTTGTGAAGTTAGGCGAATAGTTTGTGTGAAAGGGGTGGGAGTAGGAAGAATACTTCCACCCCTTTCATATACACAATTTGGACATAAAATAATCAGTAAATTTAGATAATTAAAAGGGTTATATTATTCTTCTGCCGAATATATAAGTTAGAGAAAATTACGGATAAAGTGAAACTTTAATCAGTGGGGGGGATTGTTCCTCCCCACTGATTATTAGTTGAACCAATCGGGCTTTTACGGGCAGTTAATCTTCCGACTTCATCCCTGCATTCACTGGATTTTAAGGTGGAGGTTTTACTGCCCGTTAATGCGGGATAAAAATAGCCCGAACCATGCTGGGCATGATTCGGGCTTATATTCAGATTAGTAAGCTAAGCTGAATAGACCTTTAATATGTGATAAGTAACGAACGTTACTTGCTTCTTTCATTAATGATGCTGGTAAGCCTTTAAGTGGAGTATTGCTTGCTCCAATTGTAGCAACCGCATCTTTACGTCCTAGACTAGCAAGTGTTCCAGAGTTTACAGGTGCGAACTCTTCGAATGCTTTGCCTTCTAGTGCTGCGTATAAGTTGTATCCAATTAACTCACCCATTTGCCAAGCGATTTGTGCAGTTGGTGGGTATGGACGACCGTCTGGAGAGAAGACAACAGCGCTGTCTCCAGCAACGAATACGTCTTTGTGAGAAGTAGATTGTAGGTATGCATCAACTGTTGCACGACCACGGTTAACTTCAAGACCTGATTCACCGATTAATGGATTACCTTGTACGCCACCTGTCCAAACGAATGTGTTAGCAACAAGTTTTTGACCGTCTTTTAAGTCGATCTCATTGCCAGCAACGTTTGTTACAGGAAGACCTGTTAAGAATGTAACACCGCGTGCTTCTAGGCTAGTAGTTGCACGTTCGATTAAGTGGTCTGGTAATACTGGAAGGATTTTTGGACCTGCTTCAACAAGAAGAAGTTTAACTTCTTTTGGATTTACGCCGTGGCTTTTTGCAAGTTTAGGCATAATGTCAGCAAGCTCACCAACTAGCTCAACGCCAGTTAATCCGCCACCACCGATTACGATTGTAGCATCAGCTTCGTTTTTCGTTTTCGCGTATTCACGAATACGGTCTTCAACGTGTTTGTAGATTTTGTTTGCATCAGCAGCAGATTTTAATACCATGCTGTTTTCTTCTAGTCCTGGAATACCGAAGTAAGCAGTTTTACTTCCTAAAGCAACTACAAGTGCATCGTAAGATAAAGTAGTGCCGCCAGCTAGTTTGATTTCTTTGCTATCAACAGAGAATGACTCAACTGTTGCGATTTTAAGATCGATATCTTTGCCTTTGAAAAGCTTTGTAAGTGGCATTGCAATTGCTTGCTCAGCAACGTTACCAGCTGCAAGGCGGTGTAGTTCAGTGATGATTTGGTGTGTTGGGTATTGGTTAATCACTGTAACTTGTGCTTCTGATTTGCTGTAATATTTACGTACGTTTAAAGCGGCAAGAAGACCGCCATAACCAGCGCCTAAGATGACAATTTGTTTTGACATAGTATGATATCCCCCGTCTTTACTAATTGTTGTTATAAGTTAAATTATTTATTGTTACGTTCTGCACTAATTTGAAGATATGCGTTCACAAAGCGGAACATTTTTTGTGCTTGTGGATCTTTTAGTAATTTTAATAGACCGAATAGGCCGATAACTTCAGTACTTTCGTCAGCACGATCTTTCGCTTCGATTGCAGTTGCAGCCATGCTTTTCACTGTATCTTTTACAGGTTCTACAAGCTCTGTAATTGCACCAACAGTGTCGCTTTTTAATACTTCATCAGTAGCAACAGTTTGAGCGAAGTCATAAGACTTAGTTAAAATGTTAACAAGCTCAGTTAATTTTGGAAGCTGTTCTACTAGTGTTGTTAATGATTCTTGTACCTCAGGTTTTAACAACTGATCAAGTACATCAAGTTGTCCTTGGCTAGCAGAAATTTGTACAGTTTCTTGTTCTGGCTTTGTTTGAGTCATAGTTTCTGGCATCTCCAATTCTCCTTTACGATAGCAATACTCTTATTTTTTATAAGTAAGATAGTAAACGTTTACGAAACTTTATGCAAAGTTTCACAAAACACAATAAAATGCCTTTAAATCTATGGCAGCAAACAAGCTGACATAAATCTAAAACCACATTTTCTTACCTATTGTTTATGAACTGTCCGATACATGGCTTGTCCGCATAATGGAAAAGCTCCGCTACCGGAAAGTGTATATAATATATATCCTATATTATATACTATATGCACCTATGTTAACATAAAAATGATTCCTAATTATTTGATATTGAGTGTATAACCTAGTGCTGACAAGGTATGAAAGCGTATAAAATATTTTGTTTTAGTTAGAAATGTACATATATATATAGAAAAAAAGGAAAAAACGAACAAATTCATGTTCGTTTTTTCCTTTTTTTCTATTATTCACCTTCTGCAATTAGCATCGATGTATTACCTTCTTTTTCAAGATGACATTCGCCCCAAGTACAAAGAGAGTCAAGAATTGATTCTAAAGACCAACCGTAATCAGTAAGGGAGTATTCTACTTTTGGCGGGACTTGGTTGTAGACTTTTCTTTGAATGACCCCGTCGTCCTCTAATTCGCGTAATTGCTGAGTTAACATTTTTTGTGTAATACCAGGCATTAAACGTTTTAGTTCACTCGTTCTTTTTGTGCCTTTCGTTAGATGACAAAGGATAACAACCTTCCATTTTCCACCGATAACCTCTAAAGTCGCCTCTACAGGAATATTGTATTTCTTCATATGAAACCCTCCTTTTATGAGTAAAGTAAGCTTAATAATACAAATGTTACTTTTTAGTACCTATAGCACTTTAAAGTACGTACTTTTTATCATGTTAAATATGTTTCATAATAGCACATGTGAGAAGCAAGTGAGTAGTACGGTACCAAAAAGTGACTATGTTACTTTTTAGTGCCTATCGTACTTTAAAGTGCGTTCTTCAAAAAAGGAATGAAACCATTCATAATAGCATTTGTAAGTATAAAATATATTTTTTAGAAGATAAAAGGGCCTTTTTATCACACTATTATGATTGGATTTCTTGTAATAAGGAGGAATTCAATTGAGTTTATATACAGTACCATCTTCAGAAGTTCAGACGAATCGAAGAAGTATGTTTGCTTTATTAGCACTAGCAATTAGTGCATTTGGGATTGGTACGACCGAGTTTATTAGTGTCGGTTTACTACCATCTATTTCGAAAGATTTAAATGTTTCGGTTACAACAGCTGGTTTAACCGTTTCTTTATATGCATTAGGAGTAGCGTTTGGTGCTCCAGTATTGACGTCATTAACAGCTAGTATGTCGCGAAAGACGTTGTTAATGTGGATTATGATTATTTTCATTATTGGCAATGGTATTGCGGCAGTAGCAACAAGTTTTACTGTGCTACTTATCGCGAGGGTTGTATCTGCGTTTGCGCATGGGGTTTTTATGTCAATTGGATCTACAATTGCGGCTGCGCTTGTACCTGAGAATAAACGTGCAAGTGCAATAGCATTTATGTTTACTGGTTTAACTGTTGCGACTATTACAGGTGTACCAATTGGAACATTTATCGGTCAACAATTTGGCTGGAGAGCATCGTTTATGGTTATTGTGGCAATTGGAGTCGTTGCTTTAATCGCCAACAGTATGCTAATTCCTTCTAACTTAAAAAAGGGTACGTCTGTATCATTTCACGATCAATTTAAGTTGATTACGAACGGAAGACTATTACTTGTATTTATCATTACTGCATTAGGATACGGGGGAACATTCGTAACATTTACGTATTTATCTCCGTTATTACAAGAAGTAACAGGATTTAAAGCAAGTACCGTTACAATTATTTTGTTAGTATACGGAATTGCAATTGCGATTGGGAATATGGTCGGCGGAAAATTATCAAATTATAATCCGATTCGAGCGTTATTTTACATGTTCTTTATTCAAGCGATTGTATTATTTGTTTTAACATTTACAGCGCCATTTAAAGTTGCTGGATTCATTACAATTATTTTTATGGGACTATTTGCGTTTATGAATGTCCCAGGGCTACAAGTGTATGTCGTTATCTTGGCTGAGAGGTTTGTACCTAGCGCTGTTGATGTAGCATCAGCGATTAACATTGCAGCATTTAACGCAGGAATTGCTCTTGGTGCTTACTTGGGCGGTATTGTAACGAACTCGTTAGGATTAATTCATACGACTTGGGTAGGCGGAATTATGGTAGTAGGTGCTGTGATTTTAACAGCGTGGAGCATGACATTAGAAAAAAGAGATCAAGTAAAATAAAAGGAGAGAAAATAAAATGAAAAACTTACAAAGTAAAACAGTATTAAATAATGGTGTAGAAATGCCTTGGTTCGGTTTAGGTGTATTTAAAGTAGAAGAAGGACCAGAACTTGTAGAAGCTGTAAAATCAGCGATTAAAGCAGGATACCGTAGCATCGATACAGCTGCAATTTACGGAAATGAAAAAGCTGTAGGTGAAGGAATCCGTGCCGGTATTGAAGCGACTGGTATTTCAAGAGAAGAATTATTTATCACTTCAAAAGTATGGAACGCAGATCAAGGATACGAAGAAACAATTGCTGCATACGAAGAGAGCTTAAAGAAATTAGAACTAGATTATTTAGACCTATATCTTGTTCACTGGCCTGTAGAAGGAAAATATAAAGATACGTGGAGAGCGCTAGAAACACTTTATAAAGAAGATCGCGTACGTGCAATTGGCGTAAGTAACTTCCAAATTCACCACTTACAAGATGTAATGAAAGATGCAGAAATTAAGCCAATGATTAACCAAGTAGAATACCACCCTCGTTTAACACAAAAAGAATTACAAGCTTTCTGTAAAGAACAAGGTATTCAAATGGAAGCATGGTCACCACTTATGCAAGGTCAATTATTAGATAACGAAACATTACAAGCAATTGCTGAGAAACACGGTAAAACAACAGCACAAGTGATTTTACGTTGGGATCTTCAAAACGGAATAATCACAATTCCAAAATCAACGAAAGAACACCGCATTATTGCAAACGCGGATGTATTTAACTTTGAATTAACAAAAGAAGACATGGAAACAATCGATGCGTTAAACGAAAATCACCGCGTTGGTCCAGATCCTGATAACTTCGATTTCTAAGATTAAAGTAAGAAAGAAAAAAGAGTGCTTTTATGCACTCTTTTTTTGTGCATAAAAATATTTTCTAATTAAATACTACTTAGTATTAAGTTTGTTATTAAGGGGCTGTAAATATGAATATAAAGCAATCGTTCAAACTTTTAGCTATGTTTTTAAGTGTCTTATTTGTATTATTCCCACTTCAAAAAGCATTCGCAGAGGTTATGGACCATACAAAGTATGAAATGGATTGGAGTTATAGTAGGTCAAAGAAGAAACCAATCCGAACAGAACTTATTAAAACGGCAGATGGAAAAATTGCATTTTGCTTAAATGTAGACTTAAAATCTCCGAGCGGTCAAGACTTACCAGAAATGGGTAAAGTAGATATTAACGTGTACCGTGTACTGTTGAATGGATATCCACAAAAGAGCCCACAAGAATTAGGGGTATCTGATTGGAGAGAGGCGCATTACGCAACGCAACTGGCAGTGTGGAATGCGTTAAAACAAATTGATGTTAATGATTTAGATTTCCGCAATAAAAATGTAGAGAAAGTAACGAAAGACATCGTTGCAAAAGCAAACGCTAGTGAAGAGTTACAAGAAATTACGATGAGTGTAACTCCTACAGAAGAACAAGAAGCAGTATTAAAAAATGATTTCTTTGAAACAGGTTTATATACAGTAGAAACAAATGCAAAAAGCGGAACGTATAAAGTGCAAGCAACAGGTGCACCAGCGGGCGTGAAGTTTGCAAATGAAAAAGGCGAAACAAAAACAGAATTTAATGTAGGAGAGAAGTTCCGCATTTTAATTCCGAAACAAACACCAGCTGGTGGATTTAGCTTTAAAGTATCAGGAAATTTAACGAAATTACAAGGGATTGCGCATAAAGGTACACCGACTATTCAAAATGCAGTAGTATTACTTGAGCGTAGTGAAGAGAAAACGAGCCCTGAGTTAGCGGTAAGTTGGAAAAAGGCTGAGGCTCCAAATAAACCAAATAAGCCATATACTCCAAATGAACCGCATAAACCGAATCAATATAAAAGGTAAATAAAAGCATTGGCCTATGCCAATGCTTTTTGTATGCAAGGATTAAAGTTATATTAAGAAAATAATAAAATAGATAAAATAGTGTTTTTACAGAGTAAATTATATTTTAAAATAATATAAATATAATTAAATCCTAACGTTACGATTAATAGATTAAATTCACAAAATTGTAATATTATTCTTGGGGGGAGGCTATTAAATACAGGTAAAAGCGTGTAAAATTCAGTTGGAAAAACTACCTATAGATGGTCATATATGAAGAAAATGTAAGGTTTTATTTTTAGATGTATAGATGACGAGACTAAAATATATCTTTTACTATTTTCCTTTTATGTAAGAAGAGAACTCATCACAAGTAGAGCGAAGTGAGGAGGGCGTAATACATAAAAAAATTTACAATATAAGAAAGCGAATACATTTAGAGAAATGCGGTAGTAATTGATATAGGTGCGAGAGGTGTTAGTCTATTCAATAAATGTTTTTATAAAAATAATAGGATTTCTTATTAAATGAATATATAGGATGGTTTGTCTAAAAAAAGGACAGGGGACACAGATTATGTCAAAGCAGAAAAAGAGTAGGGTATTAGTAGCTGGTATTTGTATATCTACATTATTATCACCAGTAGCTTTCGAAGCATCGAAAGGATATGCGGCGCCTTTGGAAGAGAATAAGGGCGGGCAGTTGGAAGAGAGTAAAGAGAATCGTTTGGAGCAGAGAACGTTTCATTTGCCTGGGAAAGGTAGTGTTGAAGAAGAGCAAAAACGCTTAAAAGTACGTTATGTACTTTCAACAAATGAACCAACTGGAATTTATGCTGGTCCAAATGAAGAAATTAAAATTGAAATAAAAGGAACGCAATCTATTAAAGCGTTCATAGGAACGAAGTCATATGATGAAAAAGGGTTTGAAGAATTTGAGTTAAAACCTGGTGAAAATAATATTTCATCTTCAAGAGGTGGAATACTATATTTTTATAACATGAATAATGATGGCGAAGTAACAGCTTCAGTTATTCATGGAGGAAGTCATTTTCCATTATTTGTATTAGGGAAACACACAAAAAAAGATTGGGATGCAATGTTAAAAAAGTATAAAAATCCTTATGCAGTTGAATTGAAGGCTGAGAGAAGTTTAATTACTGCAAGTCCTGAAGCAGTGGCAAACTATATGGGAGAGACGGATCCAGTAGAATTAATGAGGCTACATGATAAGATTATTCGCTTTGAAAATTCTGTAGCAGGATTATCTGAAGATGGTATAGGGGTGTCAAAAGCTCCAAACCACTATATCCAATTTGTTGAAAAGAGAAAACCAGATAAAGATGATTGGATGTTTGCTACTCATTATCATACAGGGTATGTTCCAGAGACTATGGATAGGGTTTTAAATATAAAGAGATTACAAGGAGATGGCTGGGGACCGTGGCATGAAGTAGGGCATTTACATCAGCAAGCTCCTTGGTTTTGGTCAGGTGTAGGAGAAGTAACAGTAAATATATATTCATTATCGGTTCAAAGAATGTTAGGCAATAAATCAAGTCTAGAAGAAGATGGTCATTATAAAAAAGCTTTTGCTTACTTAGATAATCCTGATGCTCAAAAAAAGATGGAAGAATTCGAGAAACTAGTAATGTTTTGGCAACTTGATTTAGCTTATGGAGAGCATTTTTACCCTAATTTACATCAAATGTATCGCTTATTACCAGAATCTGAAATGCCTGCTTCAGATGAAGATAAAAAGCAAATGTTTATTTATATGGCATCGAAAGCGGCTAAACAAAACTTAGTGCCGTTTTTTGAGAAATGGGGATTAGGTCCAAATGATGAGGTTAGAGGGAAAATCGAAAATTTAAATTTACCTAAATTAGAAAAAGAAATATGGAAAGCAACAGATAGTAATATTATTCGTGAAAAACAAGTGAAACCATACGGCGGGCTTCCTTATGGTGAAGCGTCTACTGTGGTACAAGATCTCATCGTTGGTGCGAATTTTAATGAAAATCTAGCAAATAGTCTTGTTCAAAATTTAGGTGAAAATGTAAAAGTAACAGGTAGAATTATGTGGCCGTATTTAGAGGTTGGAAAAAGAGCGGTATTAGTAGAAATTGAGGATGAGAAAGGACAGAGAAATTTCATTTCTGTTCCAGTTAACAGTCTTTATGGAGATACTATGGTATTTAAAGGTTACGGTGATGAGGTAAATTCTGTTATAACGCTCCTTCATGATGAAAAGAAAATCAACGTTTCTTTCGTTGGTAATGAGTTTCATGAGCGCTTTAAAAATGAAAAGTATGTAGGGATTACCTTATATGATAAGGATGGAAATGAAAAGAAAAATATTTCTATAGAAGGGCAAGAAAATTCTAAAAAGGTTGCTTTGCAACTTGAAGGTGTTGAACTTCAATATGGCGATATTATGAAAGTATATCATGCAGAACCAAGTCGTTTCGATTGGTATCAAAGTAATAAACTTGTAGATCAAGGTGGAGCTAAGAATAAAAAAGAAAAGTTCTTTAAGATTACTCCACAAGGATATGAACTAATAGACGGTATACAGGAAGTAGAAGCAGTACCGCAAAAAGTATTAATCGGGGCAGACGCTGAAAAATTAGAAGCGAAAAACTTTGTTCAAGTAAAAGGTGGAGAAGTAATTGGTTTTGTAGAAAAACCGAATACAATGAAAATCGGTGAACAAAAAGTAAAAGTAGAAACGAAAGATCGTTTCGGAAATAAGAAAGTGACGGAAGTGCCAGTAGAAGTAACTTATGGAGATAGCCTATTTGTATATGGATTAAGTTATGGTAGTGACGATATGAAATCGATTATAACGTTACATCATGATACGAAAAAAATGAGTGCGACAGATACGGATAATTTGATTCATGATTACTTTGGAGATGAGAAGTATTTTGAATTCACCTTGTACAATAAAGAGGGAAAAGAGAAGAAAAATATAGAGGTAAAAGGCTTGGAGAATACAGAAGCTTTTGCCAAGGAAGCAAATGGGTTAGCATTTGAATATGGAGATGTGGTGAAAGTATACCATGCAGAGTCTTCACGTTTACATTGGTATCAAAAAGGTTTATATGTGGGAGAAGGAAAAAATAAAGAAATAAAAGAATTATTCTTCGAAATTACTGAAAATGGATTTGAAAGATTAGAAGCTCTGCAAGAAGTAACAGCAGTACCACAAAAAGTAGTTATTGGAACTGACGTTGAAAAATTAGAAGCAAAAGATTTTGTGCAAGTCAAAGACGGAGAAGTAGTAGGATTTGTAGAAAAACCGAATACGACAAAGATTGGTGAACAAAAAGTAAAAGTAGAAACGAAAGATCGCTTTGGTAATAAGAAAGTGACGGAAGTTTCATTAGAAGTGGTTTATGGAGATAGCATTGCATATGCAGGAAATGGCGATGATATTGCTTCAATTGTAACTTTAAAGCACGAAGAGAAGAGATTCCATGCAACTGATATGGATAGCGAAATTCATGAGTATTTTAATAAAGAGCTATACATGGGGATCGCGTTATACGATGGAGAAGGAAAAGAGAAAAAACATGTAACAGCAGAGGGACAAGAAACATCAGAGAACTTTGCGAAGCAAGTGAATGGTATACAGTTCGAGTATGGAGATGTAGTGAAAGTATTCCACGCAGAACCGGATCGTTTGAAATGGTATCAAAATAATACACTTACTGGTCAAGGTGAGAAAAAAGGAACAAAAGAACTATTCTTCAAAGTGACAGAAAAAGGTTTTGAGAGAATGGATATGTTGCAAGAAGTCACAGCGAAACCTCAACAAGTAGTAATCGGAACAGATGTTGAAAAATTAGAAGTGAAAAATTTTGTTCAGGTGAAAGACGGAGAAGTAGTAGGATTTGTAGAAAAACCAACTACAGCAAAAGTTGGAAAACAAACAGTAAAAGTAGAAACGAAAGATCGCTTTGGTAATAAGCAAATAACAGAAGTGCCAGTAGAAGTGATTTACGGAGATAGCATTATGTTCTTCGGTACATGGCACGACGAAACGAATATTAAATCGATTGTTACATTAAATCATGAAGAAAAGAAATTCAGTACAACAGATTCAGAAGGTCCAATGCATACTTCATTTGCAGATGAGAAGTATATGGGAATGACTGTGTATGATAAGGATGGAAAAGAGAAGAAAGATTTATCAGTAAAAGCATCGGAGAATACGAAAGTATTTGCAGAACAATTTAATGGAATGACTTTTGAATACGGTGATGTAATAAAGGTATATCAAAGAGAGTTTGATAGATTTAAAGTGTATAAAAAGAATGAACTAATGAATGCGCAGTATGGTGTTCATGAAGTGCTCTTTAAAGTGACAGAGCAAGGTTTTGAGAGAATGGAAGCACAACAAGAAGTAACAGCTATACCGCAAAAAGTAGTAATCGCAACAAACGCTGATAAATTAGATGCAAAAAACTTTGTTCAAGTGAAAGATAGAGAAGTAATTGGATTTGTAGAAAAACCAAATACAACAAAAATCGGTAAACAAACAGTAAAAGTAGAAACGAAAGACCGTTTTGGAAATAAGAAAGTAACGGAAGTACCAGTAGAAGTAACATATGGAGATAGTCTTGTATACCAAGGGCTGGGTGATGATATTCGTTCTATTGTAACGTTAAATCATGATGATAAGAAACTACATGTAACGTCTACAAATGAACAAATTCATAGTTACTTTAACAATGAATTATATATGGGAATTACCCTATATGATCAAAATGGAACGGAGAAAAAACATGTAACAGCAGAAGGACAAGAAACTTCAAAGAATTTTGCTGAGCAAGTAAATGGTATGATGTTCGAGTATGGTGATGTAGTAAAAGTGTATCATGCAGAATCTGATCGTTTAAGTTGGTATAAAACTGGTGAGTTAATTGGAAAAGGGGATGCGAAAAAATTTAAAGAGATTTCCTTCAAGATTACTCAAAATGGCTTAGAGCAAGTACGATAATAAGAAAAAGCTCGTAAAACATTATGTTTTACGAGCTTTTTTATTATTCAGCTTCAGAAACAACTGTGAAGCGTTCGTTTACATGTTTTGGATTTTCGATTTCATCAAGTGCTGCAACTGCGAAGTCCTCGTAACTTACGTAGCTATCACCTTTTGAGTTAACAAGAAGATTGTCTTTGCCAGCTTTGTAAGAACCAGTGCGTTTTCCTAATGCGAATAGTGCAGAAGGGCTGATGAATGTCCAAGTGATATCATTTGTTTGTTGCAAGATTTCTAAGTTTTTACCTTGGTTTTGAGCTGTTGCAAGGTATTCGCCTGGGAAACCTGGTGTATCAAATACACGTGTTGTTTTTTCTTCGTCTACAAATAAGCTTCCTGCTCCGCCAACTACAAGTAATTTTGTATTTGGTGCACCTTTCACAGCTTCAATAAGTACGTTTCCTGCATCTACGTGAAGGTGTTCTTGCCCTGCTGGAGCGCCAAATGCATTTACAACTACGTCGAATGCTTGTAGGTCGTTAGATGTAAGAGAAAATACGTCTTTTTCTAAAACTTTTACGTTTTCTTCTGTAATTTTTGCAGCGTTTCTTACGATTGCAGTTACTTCATGTCCACGATCTAATGCTTCTTTTAAAATACGACTTCCTGCTTTACCAGTTGCTCCGATAATTCCGATTTTCATAATAAATCCCTCCAAAGTGTTTTGTTAAATTGTATATCTGAAAGTGAATGAATGTATTGTAATTAGGTTTGTTACAACCTGTTGTAATCATTATAGTTACAGGTAGGTGTTTTTGTCAATGGGGTAGTTTGTAGATTTATTTTTTGTTTTAGTATGCACAGTTAGAGGGAGGAGAGTCATAAAGATATTGTTACTTCGCGCTTGGCTAATATTTGGAAATTGCAAATTGTCGAAAAATGTTGATTTTTGAATGTTTTTTAAATATAATTCGTTTTATGGAGAAAAGGAGGGGTTAATTGTATGAATATTTTGGAACAATTCGTTTCATCAACGAATACGATTCTTTGGTCATATATTCTTATTGCAATGTTAATTGGTTTAGGGCTTTATTTTTCTATTAAATTGAAATTCGTACAGCTTACTCATTTAGGAGAAATGATTCGTTTAATGAGTGATGGACTAACTGGCAAGACACGTAAAAAGGGCAGTGTATCATCGTTCCAAGCATTTTGTATGAGTTCTGCAGCTCGTATTGGTATCGGGAACTTAGCTGGTGTAGCGTTAGCTATTTCTATGGGAGGGCCTGGAGCTGTATTTTGGATGTGGGTTATTGCGATTATCGGTGCTTCTTCAAGTTTCGTAGAAAGTACGCTTGCGCAAATTTATAAAATAAAAGATGGCAGTGGCTTCCGTGGTGGTCCTGCTTATTATATGGAAAAAGGTTTAAATAAACGTTGGATGGGGATTTGGTTCTCTATTCTGATTACAATTAGTTACGGTTTAATTTTCAACTCAGTACAAGCAAATACAGTAACATTAGCATTTGAAAATGCATTTGGCTTAGAGCGTTATATTGTTGGTATTGTATTAGCTGCATTAGTTGCGGTTATTATTTTTGGTGGTGTAAAAAGTATTGCACGTATGTCGGAAATGATTGTTCCGCCAATGGCGCTTATTTATATTGCCGTAGCTATTTTTGTTGTCATTAAAAACTTCTATTTAATACCAGATGTGTTTACGGAAATCTTTAAAGGTGCATTTGGTTTAGATTCAGCTGTAGGTGGCGGTATCGGTGCTGCGATGAAATATGGTATTCAGCGCGGATTATTTGCGAACGAAGCAGGTATGGGTAGTGCGCCGAATGCGGCAGCAACAGCTGATGTAACGCATCCAGCGAAACAAGGTTTTATTCAAACGATTGGAGTATTAGTAGATACATTCTTAGTATGTACATCAACAGCATTTATCGTACTATGTTCTGGTGCATATAAAGCAACGAATTTAGAAGGTATTGAATTAACACAAAATGCATTAAGTTCACAAATTGGCCCATGGGCGAGCAGTTTCTTAGCGATTATTATTTTCTTATTTGCATTTAGTTCACTTCTAGGAAACTACTATTATGGTGAAACAAATATTGAATTCATTAAGCAAAGCAAAACGTGGTTAACAATTTATCGTATTGCGGTAGTTGGAATGGTATTATTCGGTTCTGTTGCGACGCTTCAAGTTGTATGGAATATGGCGGACTTATTTATGGGGCTAATGGTAATCACGAACTTAATTGCGATTACACTTCTCGGCCGATTTGCGTATGCTGCATTGGCAGACTATGTAAGGCAAAAGAAACAAGGAAAAGATCCAGTCTTCAGTGCAGATTCTATTCCTGGTTTAACGAATACAGAGTGTTGGGATAAGTCAGCGGTAACAGATAAAGAAAAAGCAGTGTAAATGAAAAGGCGAGCATCGAGGTGAATTCGATGCTCGCCTTTTTTGTTGTAGGAAATGATGAAAAGGGTGAGAGGTAATTATTAATATAATTTTTTTGTTTATTTCTCTCTCGTTATTTGTGGGGAACGTGCTGTATTAAAAGTATGACTGGTCGAAGAGGATAAGTGATTGAGTATTGGATAAATGTATGTAATGGCTATATTTTTATGTAAAAAAAACACGTATGTTAATTTTATTAACATATTCATGTTATAAAACCTTACATAAAGTTCTTGATTACTTAAAGTTTTTAGAATATAATTTTCTTATTGTTAGGAAGAGGGGGCAATGCAAATATGGATTTTTTAGCTAGGGTAATTGGGGATGTAAATAATATCCTTTGGTCATATGTCATTATTGCGATGTTAATTGGGTTAGGGCTCTATTTTTCATTTCGTGTGAAATTTGTCCAAGTTCGTTACTTCGGTGAAATGATTCGTTTGCTTGGGGATGGAGCAAGCTCGAAAACGAGAAAAGCGCAAAAAGAGAAGAGCGGCGTATCATCATTTCAAGCGTTTTGTATGAGTACAGCTTCTCGTGTAGGTACTGGTAACTTAGCTGGTGTAGCTATTGCAATCTCAGCAGGTGGTCCAGGAGCAGTATTTTGGATGTGGTTAATCGCGGTAATTGGGGGTGCTTCTGCATTTGTAGAGAGCACATTAGCGCAAATTTATAAAGTAAAAGATGGGAATGCATTCCGTGGGGGCCCAGCGTATTATATGGAAAAGGGTTTAAAGAAACGCTGGTTAGGTGTTGTGTTCTCTGTTCTAATAACAGTAAGTTTCGGATTGATTTTTAACGCTGTACAGTCTAATACTGTAGCGGCTGCCTTTGATGGGGCGTTCAAAACAGATAGTAGATTAGTAGGTCTTGTTATGGCTGGTTTACTTGCAGTTATTATTTTCGGCGGAGTAAAACGAATTGCTCGCGCGGTTGAAATGATTGTTCCAGTAATGGCAATTATTTATGTAGCAGTGGCATTATTCGTTGTTGTAACAAACATTACGGCAATTCCATATGTATTTAAAGAAATTTTCTTACATGCTTTCGGAATTAAAGAAGTAGTAGGTGGAGGATTAGGAGCTGCGATTTTATTAGGGGTAAAACGTGGATTATTCTCAAATGAAGCAGGTATGGGTAGTGCGCCGAACGCAGCAGCGACTGCAAACGTAACGCACCCAGTTAAACAAGGTTTCATTCAAACTTTAGGGGTATTTACAGATACATTATTAATTTGTAGTTGTACAGCATTTATTATTCTTTTATCAGATGTGCATAATGCAGCTGATTTAAATGGAATTCAATTAACGCAGCAGGCGTTAAGTCAACATATCGGTCCATGGGCTTCTATATTTGTAGCAGTTGCAATCTTCTTGTTTGCATTCAGTTCATTAGTAGGTAACTACTACTATGGTGAAACGAATATTGAGTTCTTAAATGGAAGTAAAGTGCTATTAAATGCATACCGCATTGCTGTACTTGGTATGGTTATGCTAGGGTCCGTGGCGACAATTCAAATCGTTTGGGATTTAGCAGATTTATTTATGGGAATTATGGCTGTTATTAACTTAGTAGCAATTGTATTCCTTTCTAAGTACGCTTTCGCAGCGTTATCAGATTATATTAAGCAAAAGAAACAAGGGAAAGATCCAGTCTTTTATGCGGAGTCTATTCCAGGTTTGAACAATACAGAGTGTTGGGATAAGCCAGAGGTAGCTGATAAAGAAAAAGCAGTATAATGAGGTGAGCATCAAGTGAAACTTGATGCTCATTTTTTGTTGGTTCAGCTATTTGTGTGAAGTGAAACTCCCGTTCATTAAAGTTTCGCTTTATAATGAAAAAGACGAACATTCATGAATGTTTCATAATAAAACGTATTTTTTTTAAGAAAAATGCGGATATGAATTATGATTTATGTTAGAATGGAAAATGCCTTTGAAATAAGAGGTTTTATGATCTTTCCTATCCGATTGAAGGTTTTGGAGGAGAAATGGAAAGTTCGGATTATTTCTTGTTTCGAATGGTCAGACGTTCAACGTTAATGAAGAGTTAAATGGAGGATTTTATTAATGAAGTTTGTTATGTTCCTTGTAGGATTACTCGTTGTATTTGTACTCGGTTTTCTTATAAGTGCCGATCGAAAGAAGATTAAGTATAAACCAATCGCAATTATGCTTATTATTCAGCTAGTATTATCTTATTTCTTATTAAATACGCAAGTTGGTTATATTTTAGTAAAAGGAATTTCAGATGGATTTGGCGCACTTCTTGGATATGCGGAAGCTGGAATCGTTTTCGTATTTGGTGGTCTTGTTAATAAAGGAGAGGTTTCATTCTTCTTAACAGCGCTATTACCAATCGTATTCTTTGCGGTTTTAATCGGAATTCTGCAACACTTTAAAATTTTACCAATATTTATTCGTGCTATTGGTACGTTGTTAAGTAAAGTAAATGGTCTAGGAAAACTAGAATCATATAACGCAGTAGCAGCTGCCATTGTTGGACAAGCAGAAGTATTTATTACAGTAAAAGATCAATTAAGTAAAATCCCAAAACATCGTTTATATACATTATGTGCATCTTCTATGTCGACAGTATCGATGTCAATTGTTGGTTCTTATATGAAAATGATTGAACCAAAATATGTAGTAACAGCACTTGTATTAAATTTATTTAGTGGTTTCATTATCATTCATATTATTAACCCGTACGATATTACAGAAGAAGAAGATACACTGAAATTAGAAAATAAGAAGAAACAATCATTCTTTGAAATGCTAAGCGAATATATTATGCTTGGTTTCACAATCGCGATCACAGTAGCGGCAATGTTACTTGGTTTCGTAGCATTAATTACAGCAATCAATAGCTTGTTTGATTCAATGTTCGGTATTACATTCCAAGCTATTTTAGGATATATTTTCTCACCATTAGCATTCGTAATGGGCATCCCGCAAGCAGAAATGGTAACAGCGGGACAAATTATGGCAACAAAATTAGTATCAAACGAGTTTGTTGCGATGCTTGATCTTGGAAAAGTAGCTGGTGATTTATCGGCTCGTACAGTTGGTATTCTTTCTGTATTCCTTGTATCATTTGCGAACTTCTCATCTATCGGAATTATCGCAGGTGCAACGAAGAGTATCGATGGCAAACAAGCAAACGTTGTATCATCATTCGGTTTAAAACTTGTATACGGTGCAACGTTAGTAAGTATATTATCAGCGATTATCGTTGGGGTTATGCTTTAATAAATTAAGAAAAGCAATGAGCGTAAGCTCATTGCTTTTTTGTTTAACTTGCTTTATCCAAATCTCTTTTAAAACGTGGTTTCTCTAAATAAGTTCCCAGTCTCCACACATATTCCACTGGACCCATCCGGTATTTCTGGAGCCAATAGGTGCTAACGAATAATTGAATCGTATAAATTCCGATGGTTAAAAGAATACCGAAGAAATAACCGATTTTACCGTATAGGCCAAATCCATATGCGTAAAAAATAGTTGTTGCAATAATAGATTGTGCTAAGTAATTACTAACGGACATTTTTCCCATGTTCGCCATGTATGTTAGTAGACGAGATGCTTTTTTGTAATGGAATAATAAAATAATCGTACTTCCGTAAAAGAAGGTCATAGTTACTGGTGTAAGGCCATCTTGTAACATAATTAAAATCGGATGCTTTACGAACATAGCTAAGATTTTAATTGTAAAAGAGAAGAGACCGGTGGCAAACCATATTTTTTTGACAGCAGGTATATGTTTATTGACCTCAAATAGCCAGCCTTTTTTCCCTACATACATTCCGAGTAGGAACAGTGGAGACATAAAAATTATTGCGAAAACTGATATGAAAAATAATCCGAATGCACCGTCAATTCCCATGTAATCAAAAGGATTTTCAGTCAATCTAAAGTTGACGTGATCCATATAGCCTCCGGTTTGATGGACTTTATGTTCTTTTTCAGTATAAGGTGCGAAATCATTTATATTTGTAGATGGATCAGTTTGATAGGACATAAGTGTAATAAGTGCGAGTAGAATAATCGCCCAAATGAGCAAAGTTTTCGGTTTTCGATTGATGAACATCATTAAGAAAATCCCGATAACTCCGTATGCAAATAAAATATCTCCCTCCCAAACAAAAGTGCCGTGAATGTAGCCAAGTAGTAAAAGAATGATAATACGTCTTATGTATGTAGGGAAGAATTTTTTTCCTTTTGCGATAATACTTTTTTGTAACAAAATAATGCTAAGCCCAAATAGAAAAGAAAATAGGGATATAAAATTGTGTGTGCCGAAAAATTGAATAAACCAATTAGCGCCTTTATCAAGATTGCCGAATAGATAAGTGGGTTTTTCACTGGTGAAGAACCCAAATTGAATTAATGTCATATTGACTAGTAAAATGCCAAACAAAGCGAAACCACGAATTGCATCGACAGCTTCTACACGTTGATTCATTTTTTCTCTCCTCGTATATTGTTTTTATATTGAAAATAATACCATTTTATAGCTGGCGCTATGTCAAATATGAGGAAATTTAAGGTGATTTTAAGATAGAGAGCAAATAAAAAATCACCTTAATACATGTATTAAGGTGATTGAAATATTACTCAGCTGGAGGTGTAAATGTACGTTTCTCTAATTCAGCATCTAGCATAAATAGTGCGTTTGAATCACTTGTAATACGTTTTAGTTTTTGGATGATGCTATCAAATGAAGCTTCTTCTTCTACTTGTTCGTCAACGAACCATTTTAAGAATGTAATTGTTGCATGTTCACGCTCATCCCAAGCGATATCAGATAAGTTGTAAATACGTTTCGTTACTTCACGCTCGTGCTCAAGTGCGACTTCAAAAGCGTTTAATACAGATTCGTATTCGTTATTTGGATTATCAAATCCAGTAATAATAGCGCGCTCTCCGCGGTCATTAATATAGTTGTAAAGCTTCATTGCGTGGAAACGTTCTTCTTCAGCTTGTACAAGGAAAAAGTTAGCGAATCCATCATAGCTCTCAGCTGTACAGTAAGCAGCCATTGCCATATAAGCATGGGCAGAGTAAAATTCAAAGTTCATTTGTTCATTTAATGCGTCGTGCAATTTTTTTGATAACATAAAATCCCCCTTAGTATTGTGACAAGAATATTATACCATAATTGATAATATTCTCATTTAGATACTTCGAACCTTTTCGAAAGCTTTGTGACGTGTGCGTCCATAATGTCTTGTAAGTCTAAATCATATTTTTGCGAAAGAATAATAAGGTTAGATAGTACATCGCCAAGTTCTTCTTTTAGTTCTTGTTTTAGCTCTTCTTCTGTTTTCGCATCTTCATCAGGGCGATCGCGGCCAATTTCGATTGCACGAACAACGCGTGAAACTTCTCCAACTTCCTCTGTTAAGAAATTTAAGCGAATAAAGGAATTATACTGTGACCAGCTTCGTTTTTCGTAAAATTCCTCCACCCATCTTTGAAATGCGACGATATCCATTTCTTCCTCATCCCTTCAATATGTTGTACAATATTCATTGTATCATAACAATATATAGTTTCGGGGTGTAGGAATGAGAAAGATTTGTGTGTTTGCAGGTTCTAATTTAGGGGAGAGACCAGAATTTAAAGAGCAGGCAATAGCGTTAGGAAAAATGTTTGTTGAGAACGATTATGAGCTTGTATACGGTGGTTCTTGCGTTGGATTAATGGGAGAAGTGGCAAACGAAGTTCTTCGCTTAGGCGGACGTGTAACAGGTGTTATGCCACGCGGTCTATTCCGAGGAGAAATTGTTCATACAGGGCTAACAGAATTAATTGAAGTAGAGACGATGCATGAACGTAAAGCGAAAATGGCAGAGCTTGCGGATGCTTTTATTGCATTACCAGGCGGATACGGAACGTTTGAAGAGCTATTTGAAGTTGTATGTTGGTCACAAATTGGTATACATAATAAGCCGGTTGGTTTATTGAACATAAAAGGCTTTTACGGACCAATTTTACAAATGGTTGCACGTTCAGCTGAAGAAGGATTTATGAATCCATCAAATAAAGAATTGATCGTTTCAGCTGAGACGGCAGATAAACTAATTCATGCAATCCAAAATTATGAGCGTCCTGTTTTGGGAACGAAGTGGAAGCAACTATCATAGCAAATACGGAAACACATGTCGTTTTAATTTAAGATGGCATGTGTTTTTAATTTGGTTAAATATGTTAATGTTTAGATGTAATGTTTTGGGGAAAGGAGAAATAGATGGAGGAGTTCGTATATTTACGTCCGGTTTTTAAAAGTATTTTAGCAGCATCTATTCTTGTTATGCTAATTGTTTTGAGACAGAAGAAAGAGTTGATTAATGAATTTTCGCTTTGGTTTATCTCGGTATTGTGTATCGGTGTTTCCGCGATAACGTTGTTTATGTCCGGATTTATCGTTGATGAGTATAATCTAGGTGGAGATCCACAATCGTTTTGTATGTTTATTGCGATTGGTTGTATTAGTGGTCTGAATTTCATTATTTATTACAGAAGGCAATAAAAGAGGCATTCCATATTACTTTGGAATGCCTTTATCATTTTGATTGCTTTGTTTTTTATACAGGTACCAGCCACCCCAGCCGCCACCAATTGCTACGACAACGAGGAAAGCATAGTCCTTAACCTCGACACGTATATTGAAAATATTAGCTATAAGTAAGAGAATCCCAACTGTTATTAACGCAAAAAACGCTCTAATTAAGTAGTCTTTCAACTGAACCACTCCCGTCATTTAAGTAGTAAATGATGAATTTGGAAAAGCCTTTTGGATCTATGATACTAAAGGGTGTTTCCTATATTTTAACATAAAAAGGATTGTAATATAGTGATAAAAGTGGGGGCGAGTTGTGTGTTAATACTGTCGTGATTTGTCGGTAAATTGATATCCCTTGTCGAATCGTTGATATATTGAGGGTAATGATCGATATAATGAAAAAATCGTTGATATATTAAGGGTAATGATCGATATATTTGAAAAATCGTTGATATAATTTCGTGTACCGTTAAGTGCAACCATTACAGAAAAAAGCGACTCTGAGCGAGCCGCTTCTGCTTTTAATGATATCCAGCTCCAGCGGCTAGAATCTCCGGTCATTTCGCTCTCTCGCTCGAAGCAAAAAGCGCTTCAAGGTCGAGAGCTCCAATGTCCTGCGACTCTGAGCGAGCCGCTTCCGCTTTTAATGATATCCAGCTCCAGCGGCTAGAATCTCCGGTCATTTCGCTCTCTCGCTCGAAGCAAAAAGCGCTTCAAGGTCGAGAGCTCCAATGTCCTGCGACTCTGAGCGAGCCGCTTCCGCTTTAAAGTCTATTATTGATTCAAGAACGCGCGTAGCATCCAAGCGTGTTTTTCTAGTTCTGTGTAGATGCCTAGTAGTAGGTCAGATGTCATTTCGTCGTCAGAATCTTGAGCGATTTCCATGCCTTTTTTCAGTTCGACTAGCATCATTTCGTAGTCTTTCATAATTGCTTCGACCATCCCTTCTGCAGTTTCTCCGTATGCTGCTTCTTGAATAGAAGATAGTTCTAAGTATTCTTTCATTGTTGCTACTGGTTTGCCGCCAATTGCTAAAATGCGTTCTGCAATTTCATCGATGTGAGTAGCTGATTCTGTGTAAAGTTCTTCGAATTTCTCGTGTAATGTGAAGAATTGAGGCCCTTTTACATACCAATGGAAGTTGTGAAGTTTTGTGAATAAAACGCTCCAGTCTGCTACTTGTTTGTTTAATACCTCGATTACTTGTTTGTTCATTATGATCAATCTCCTTTTGAGTTGTTATGTTATATCAATTACTAATTTATAATTATTATAATCTAGTAATTGATATAAAACAACCCTTTTGCTGAAATTAATTTGAACAAATTATGAACTGTTGTAAATAAAAATCCCTATTACGGTGAGGTAATAGGGATTTTGTTTGATATATAGCTCTTGTTCTAAATGAGCCGCTTCTGCTTTTATATAATATCCAGCTCCGGTGACTAGAACAGTCGGTCATTTCGCGCCTTCCTGTGAGGCAAAGAACGCCTCTTCGTCAGGAGCTCCATCCCCCCTCACATTCTGAGCAAGCTACTTCCGCTTTTAGGCGATATCCAGCTCCAGCGGCTAGAATCTCCGGTCATTTCGCTCTCTCACTCGAAGCAAAAAGCGCTTCAAGGTCGAGAGCTTGAAGTGTCCTGCGATTCTGGACGAGCCGCTTCTGCTTTTAATTTATTACACAACCTTCTGTTTTTCTTCTACATCCTGTCCATCCCAGCACTCTGTATTCTGTAAACCAGGGATAGAGCTTGCAACGAAAACTGGATCTTTTCCTTGTTTCTTTTGCTTCAAATAGTCTACTAATGCAGCGTAAGCAAATTTGCTAAGGAATGAGATGGCAATTAAGTTTGTGAATACCATTAGTCCCATGAATAAATCAGCTAAACTCCAAACTGTTTTAAGAGCAGCGATTGATCCGAAGAATACCATTCCGACAACTGCAACACGATAAATCATTAACCATGTTTTGCTTTCTTTAATGAATGCAATATTTGTTTCACCATAATAGTAGTTTCCTAGTAGAGAACTGAAAGCGAATAGGAAAATAATAATCGCTAAGAAAGTGCTTGCCCACGGTCCGATTTGTGAACTTAAAGCGTTTTGTGTTAATTCGATACCTTCTAAATTTGATCCTTTGTAAAGTCCAGAACATAATACGATAAATGCTGTTGATGTACATACTAAGAATGTATCTACGAAAACACCTAATGCTTGAACAAGTCCTTGTTTTACAGGGTGAGATACATCTGATGTTGCTGCTGCGTTAGGAGAGCTACCCATACCTGCTTCTGTCGCGAATAAACCGCGCTGAATTCCGAACTTGATTGCTGCTCCAATACCACCAGCGATGGCTTGGTCTAAACCGAATGCACCGTTAAAGATTTCCATGAAAATGCTTGGTAACATATTGAAGTTGTTAATAACGACAAAAATAGCCACGCCGATATAAACGATTGCCATTGGCGGAACAATCATTTCTGTAATACGTGAAATGCTCTTAATACCACCAAAAATAATGACTGCAACTAATAAGGCTAATAGAGCTCCTACGATTGTTCGCTCTAGTCCAAAAGCATTTTCAAACGCTATTGTTACTGTATTCGCTTGTACTGAATTGAAAATTAATCCGTACGCAACTGTAATAAGAAGTGAGAACCAAACACCCATCCAGCGTTTGTTTAATCCTTTTTCCATGTAATATGCCGGCCCACCACGGAACCTGCTACCATCTTTTACTTTATAAATTTGAGCGAGCGTACATTCTACGAAACTAGTAGCTGCTCCGATAATTGCGATAAACCACATCCAAAATATTGCGCCAGGTCCACCCATTGAAATTGCTAGTGCTACACCGGCTAAGTTCCCGATACCGATACGTGCTGCTGCACTTAAGCAAAATGCTTGGAATGGAGAGATGCTATCTTTCTTTTTTTCTTTTCGATTAAACCCTTTACTAATTAAGCTGACCATCTCACTGAAATGAGTAATTTGGACAAATTTTAATTTAAAAGAGAAGTAAAGACCGAAGCCGATTAGCATTGCAATAAGAATATATGACCATAAAATATTATTCGTTACCTCAAGGAATCTGCTAAAGATATCAACCATATAATACACTTCCTTTTTTTCGTAATAAGAAAATTATATGCAAAAAATATACGAGAATCAATTTTTCTAAAAAATTATGTTACTTAAATCAATTTTGTGTTATGATTATGTTACATCGTAATATTTTTAGAATTATTTACATTTTAAAAAACTAAATTTAAAGCGAGAAAGTGGGGATAATTTGAAAGAAGATTCTTTATTGAAAGTAAGCCTTGAGAGTTTGAAAATGAGAAGTAATATGTTTTTTATCATTACATCTTTAAGTATCTTTTTAGGGGCAACTTATTATTACAATAAAAGATTTCCAAATCACAAATATCCTGAGTGGTTAGAATTTCTAAAGTTGATTGGATGAATAAAAGACAGAAAAACAGAAAATTAAAATAAATAAGTTATGGAGGAGCTAAAAATGAATATTAGAGAAAGTGAACTTCCGGGTATTGGTTATAAGTTTCAAATCGTTACGAAAGGTAACGAAAAGATGGTAATTGTCATTCATGATGATGGGCGTAGAGAAATGTATCATTTTGATTCAGACCATGAAGAAAGCATCTCAAGTATTTCACTACGTGACTCAGAGGCAAGGCAAATCGCAGCAATATTAGGTGGAATGGTATATAAGCCTAGGGCGTTAGAAAATGTTGAGATGGTTTTTGAAGGTTTAGCGATTGAGTGGTTCAAAGTGGAGAATACAGCTCCAGCAATCGGAAAAACAATTGGCGATCTTGAAATAAGAAAAACATATAGCGTAACGATAATCGCAGTTATGAAGAAGAACATGAAGAAGCTATTTAATCCAGGGCCAGAAACAGTAATTGAAGAAGGAGATATGCTTGTAGTTTCAGGTGAGAGAGAAGAAATTAAAAAAATCATTAATGAATTACTTTCAAATAGGGGGGACTGACTAGATGGATACGTTAATTTTTGAAGTTGGTACAGCTTTAGTTTTAGTGGCAATTGCAGCGGTAATTGCTGGAAAATTTAAATTCTCAGTAATTCCTTTTCTAATTGTTCTCGGAATGTTAGTAGGACCGCATGCACCGACAATAGGTGTTATCGATCTCAAATTTATTGAAAGTGCAAGTGTAATTTCCTTCCTTGGACGGATTGGGGTTCTATTCCTTCTATTCTATCTAGGATTAGAATTTTCAATGAAAAAACTAATTAAATCTGGACGCTCTATTGCGATTGGCGGAACGATTTATATTTTAATTAACTTTTCACTTGGTTTGTTATACGGATTTATAATGGGATTCCCATTACTAGAAATCTTAATTATTGCGGGTATTATTACGATTTCTTCTAGCGCTATCGTTGCTAAAGTGTTAGTGGACTTAAGAAGAACTGGTAATAATGAAACCGAATTAATTTTAGGAATTATTATGTTTGAAGATATATTCCTTGCTGTATATTTATCAGTTGTTTCTGGTTTAGTACTAGGGGATCACGCTTCCTTCTTAGGCGCCCTTACTTCAATTGGAATTGCTTTAGGATATATGCTTCTATTCTTTATAGTAGCTAGAAAGGCTACGCCGTTATTAAATAAATTGCTCAATATTAGCTCAGATGAAATCTTTATTATTGTAGTATTTGCTTCGTTATTCTTCATTGCTGGTTTTTCAGAAACAATTCACGTTGCAGAAGCGATTGGGGCACTTCTTCTAGGATTAGTTTTCTCTGAGACAGAGCATAGTGATCGAATTGAACATCTTGTTGTTCCATTTAGAGACTTTTTCGGAGCTATTTTCTTCTTCAGCTTCGGGTTAAGTATTGATCCGTTCTCATTAGGAGGAGCGATATGGTTAACGTTAGGTGCTGTCCTTCTTACAATAATCGGCAACTTTGTAGCAGGAATGATTGCAGGAAGACAAGCAGGGTTATCTCATAAAGCATCAACAAATATCGGATTAACAATCGTTTCACGAGGAGAGTTCTCCATCATTATGGCTAATATCGGTATCGCCGGTGGTTTAATGTCAGTACTGAAACCCTTCTCAGCACTATACGTGCTTATACTATCCATTTTAGGCCCACTTCTGACAAAGGAGTCGAAGAATGTATATAAATTCTTAAATAAAATCTTTAAGTGGGATACGAAGACTAACTAAATTTTAAAAAATAAAGTACAAGATATTTCCTGCTTGTACTTTTATTTTTGTAATGAAAACAGTAAAGAGAGGTAAATGATGTTAGGAGAGTTGATTCATTCGGTTTTAGTTTTTTTAGAAGGACTTGGTTATTGGGGAATTATGCTTGGATTAATGCTAGAGGTTATTCCAAGTGAAATCGTATTGTCTTATGCAGGTTATTTAGTATCAACAGGAAGCATTACATTTTGGGGCGCTGTCGCGTTTGGTACAATTGGTGGTGTAATTGCACAACTATTCATTTATTGGATCGGTCGATACGGAGGAAGACCTGTTCTTGAGCGATATGGAAAATATATTTTAATTCAGAAGAAACATATTGATTATGCTGAAGATTGGTTTAATCGTTACGGAACTGGCGTTATCTTTACCGCACGTTTTATTCCGGTTGTGCGTCATGCTATTTCGATACCGGCGGGTATTGCGAAAATGTCACATGCTAAGTTTATTACGCTAACTACATTAGCTGTTATTCCGTGGTCAATTGTGTTTGTATATTTAGGGTTTAAATTAGGAACAGAGTGGGAAAGCATTAATAAAGTTGCGGGGCCATATGTGAAATACTTTGCACTTGCTGCTATTGTTTGTGCAATTGGTTATTTTGTATTAAAAAAAGTGATGAAAAAAAAGTGATTACGGAAAAGGAATCTATGTCGACATAGGTTCTTTTTTTATTGGCATTTTTTCAAGGATGAAAGAATACGTTTAATATTTACCATATTGTGGCATACATATAGAAAAAGGGTGCTTGGAAAGGGGAATAAAGAGAAATGGAACTCCAGTTTCAAAATGTATATCAACAGGTAGAGAATTGGTATGTGTTGGATTCGGAGCTTCATTGGGATGTCAAAAAGCTGAGAGAGGATTTGTTCTCTCTTATTGAAGCATGTAAAACGCCCGTTATTTTTTGTGATACGTGTGATGCAAACGATGTGCTTCTATCATTAGGGGAAGAGGAAGAAGAATTCCTATTCCCAGTAGGTGGTTTTTATCATAAAGAAAGACAATTAATTTTTGTTTGTATGTGGGAAGAGTATGAGCAGGTGCTCAAAACACTACTGCATGAGTTTCGTCATGCGATGCAGCATAAGAGAGAAGTATTGTATGTTGGAAGTGAAGTGTACGAAGATAGATGGATTGAAAAAGATGCGAGGAAGTTCGCGGAGAGGAAATTGGATGAATATAAGAATAGAAAGTTAATGTAAAGCATAGTGGAGAAATAGCGCTGTGCTTTCTTTATACTTATTAAAAATAAGTATTTGACTTTTATAAAGTTTAGTTCTAAACTAATGATATGAAACGAGCGAGGTGATGAAATGAAAACAGAAGATAGACTCGGATTACTATTATGGTTTCGTTTATCACGCTTTTATAATAAGAGTATTCGTGAGACGAATCAGCATTTGAAAGAATGGAATGTATCTGCCGCTCAGTTTGATGTACTAGCTCAAGTTGGAGGGCATAATCGTCTAACGCAGCAAGAGCTTGGAAATAAGCTATTTGTTACGAAGGGAAATATCACGCAGCTTTTAAATAAAATGGAGCAGCTAGAGTGGATTCGTCGTGAACAAGAAGGTACTACAAAATATATTTCGTTAACAGAAAAGGGAAAAGTTTTATATGAAGAAATCGTCCCGCCTCAAGAAACATTCCAAGCGGAGCAGTTTCAAAAATTAAATGTAGAAGAACAACATCAATTATTACAATTACTAAAAAAATTACAGTGAGAAAAAATTTTAAAATAAATCTCGAATTCGATATAGTATGAGGTGAAGGATATGTTTAGAAAAGTTGATCATAAAAATATGGGCAGAGCAAATCATGGTTGGTTAAATACACATTTTCATTTTTCTTTTGCCAATTACTATAATCCAAATAACATGAACTTCGGAGCGTTACGTGTTATTAATGATGATCTAGTAGCGGCACAAACTGGTTTTGATATGCATCCGCATCGTGATATGGAAATCATTTCGTACGTTGTAGATGGTGCTTTAACACATGAGGATAGCATGGGGAACCGCGGAACAATTGAGCGAGGACATGTTCAATATATGAGTGCTGGCACAGGTGTATTTCATAGCGAGCATAATTTAGGAAATGAAACACTACGTTTATTACAAATTTGGATTTTACCAGATCGTGCGGATCATAAACCAAACTATGGTGAGTTTAAATTTGATTGGAGCGAGCGTGAAAACGAATGGTTCCATATGGTATCTCCAGTAGAAGGAGAGGCACCAATTCAAATTCACCAAGATGCAAATTTATATTCTTTATCGTTAGATGCCGGAAAAGAAATTCATTTTCCTGTGCGAGAAGGCCGTCAATTGTATCTTGTTCAAATTGAAGGAAGCAGTGTAATAAATGGTGAAACGTTTGTTATGCGTGATGCAGCAGAATCTGTAGAAGAAGATACTCACATTCAAGCGAAAGAGCAATCACACTATTTAGCAATTGAATTGAAAAAACAATAAAAGGCTTGTAGAAAAGAGGACATCTGATAGGATGTCCTCTTTTTTGATTGGAATTATCTGAAAAATGTTTCTCAAATTTTCGGTAGAGGTATCGGCTGTAAAAATCAGAATTTTATAAAAGTGTCAAAAATCTTTATGGGAATGGGGAATGTTATAGTGAAAAAGCAAGTCATTTCATCAGCATTAGCGTTAACTGTTATCGCCGGGGGATTTGGAGCGTTTGGGGCAACGACAACGAAAGCGGAAGAACAAAAAATTCAATATCATCAAGAATTTAAAACACCTGCATACATAGGTGAAGAATGGAAAGCACCGGAAGGACTAGATAAAAAAGAGACGGTCTTTCAATACTTAGAGAGTAAGAAAGATATGTTTAAATTAGCAGGAAATATTGAAAAGCATTTTAATATCGTTGGAGAAGAAAAAGACGCTGAATCTGACACGACACATGTGAAGCTAGTTGAGAAACATAATAACATTCCTGTGTACGGTTCTGATCAAACTGTTACACTTGATAAAGAGAATAATGTAAAAGCATTCTTCGGACAAGTTATTCCGAATTTAGATGATAAAAATATCCCTGCATCTGCAAGCATTAGTGCGGAACAAGCAGAAACAATTGCAAAGGCAGATATTGAGAAAGAAATTGGTAAAGTAAAGAATTATGATGGTGTGAAAAAAGATTTATTTGTATATGAAAAGGACGGTAATTACTACCTTGCATACTTAGTTAAGGCATCGATTTCAAAACCAGCTCCAGGGTATTGGCATTATTTTGTTGATGCAACAAATGGAAATGTTATTGAGAAATATAATGCTGTAGATCACGTTACAGGGTTTGGCTACGGAGTATTAGGTGCTAGACAATCATTTGAAATTGCCCAAGATGAAAAAACGGGAGTATTCAACTTATTTGACGGTAAACGAGGACAAGGTATTCACACATTTGATGCAGAAAATATGGATGAAAACTTGTTTAATTTATTCTCACAATGGCTTGGATATACAGGCGAAGAAGTTGAAAGTAAATCTAAGTTCTTCGAAGATAAAGCTGCAGTTGATGCGCATGTAAATGCAGGAAAAGTATATGATTACTACAAAAAAACATTTAATCGTAACTCTTTCGATGATAAAGGTGCGAAGCTTATTTCAACTGTTCACGTAGGGGAGAGCTGGAATAACGCAGCTTGGAACGGTGTGCAAATGATGTATGGTGATGGCGATGGAAAAACATTCATTCCATTATCTGCTGGACTTGATGTTATCGGTCACGAATTAACGCATGCTGTAACTGAACATACAGCAAACCTTGTTTATAAAAATGAGTCAGGGGCGTTAAATGAATCGTTATCCGATATTATGGGTGTTATGGTTGAGAAGAAGAGCTGGGATTTAGGTGCTGACATTTATACACCTGGTAAACCAGGCGATGCACTTCGTTCACTAAAAGATCCAGCGTCTATTCCAAACCCATTAAAACCAGGTGAAGGTTACCCAGATCACTATAGTAAACGTTATACTGGAACAGCTGATAATGGTGGCGTTCATATTAACAGTAGTATTAATAATAAAGCTGCTTATTTAGTATCTGAAGGCGGAGATCATTACGACGTGAAAGTAGCTGGAGTGGGCCGTGAAGCGACAGAAAAAATTTACTACCGCGCTCTTACGAAATATTTAACTGCAAACTCTGACTTCAAAATGATGCGTCAAGCTGCTCTTCAATCAGCCGAAGATTTATACGGTAAAGATTCTAAAGCTGTACAAGCTGTAACGAAAGCTTATGATGCAGTAGGCGTAAAATAATAGGAAAAAAACCTGACTAGAATGTCAGGTTTTTTTCTTTATCCCGCTATTTGCAGGGCAGTAAGACCCCCACCTCAAAATTCATCGGAAGCAAAGAAGTTAGGTGGGGGCCCTGCTGCCCGTAAAAGCCTGATTGGTGAGGGCTGATAATCAGTGGGGAATGAACAAAACCCCCACGGAATAAAGTTTCACTTTATTCCGCTAGTCGCGAATACCTAATGCGATTTTCGCCATACGTGACATACGTTCTTTCGACCACGGTGGATTCCAAACGACATTTACTTCTATTTCATTAACTTCAGGTACGTTTGTTGATAATACTTTTTTAACGTCTGATACGATTTGCCCAGCCATTGGACAACCGATAGAAGTCATAGTCATCGTAATGACAGCATTATTATTTTCATCTGCTGTAACATCATACACTAATCCAAGATTAACGATATCAACACCTAGTTCAGGGTCAATAACAGCTTCTAAATTATCCAATAATTTATTTTCAAATGCTTCTTGTGACATAAGCAGCCCCTCCTATATTTTAATGATATCGATTCTCATTATAACGGAAATGAGCATAATGTGCAGGAAATGAGCTCAAAAAAAATATCCCTCTTTGAAAGAGGGATATTTTTTGAAAATCTATTCTGTTTTAAAATGAGATACGAGTTGATCTAACTCTTCAACTGTTTGTTTCATTTTTCCAGCAGTTACTGTCATTTCATTCATAACGATAACTTTCTGTTCAGCAGATTGTGCCGTTGCGGCGGTTTCGCTGGATACTTCAGTCGAGATAGAAGCGATGTTATTAAGTGAAGCATTCATTTCTTCAGCACTTGCAGCCATCTCTTCAGCAGTTGCTGATATGTCTTGCATTTGAGTAGATACTTTATTTACTTGTTCTACAATTGTTGTGAAAGAAGTACCAGCTTCACGAATAACATGAATGCCTTCAAATGCTTCAGAACGGCCTTGAGACATCATAGAGCTAGCAGTTTCTGTATCATTTTGAATTTGATGTAGTAATTGATTAATGTCTGTTGCAGCTGTTTTAGATTGTTCAGCAAGCTTTCGAACTTCGTCAGCTACGACAGCAAATCCTTTTCCTTGCTCGCCAGCACGAGCTGCCTCAATAGAAGCATTTAAAGCAAGTAAGTTTGTTTGCTCAGCGATATTAGAAATAGATTGTACAGCGGTATCGATATATTTCGTATGAGTGATTAGACGTTCAACCACTTCTGACGTAGCATTTACAGCTTCGTGTATCGTTGTCATTTGTGAAACGGATTTTTGGATAACGGTACTTCCATCGCTAGCATGTTCAGATGTGGCAACAGCAAGTTCCGCTACAGATGAAGCAGATTCAGCAATACGTTGAACACTTACTGCCATATCGTCCATTGCAGTTGAACTTTCTTCAATACTAGAAGCTTGTGATTGAATACTTGCGTTTAAGTTAGACATTGAGCTTTGGACTCTTACTGTCGCCTCACGTGATGTATTCGTTTTTTCTAGCATGTTTTCAGAAGCGGTTTGTACTTCCACTGATGTTTTTTGAACACGATTAATAATATGTTGTAGGTTTTCTAACATTTTATTAAATGATGCTGCGATAGCACCGATTTCATCGTTGCTATTTACTTGTAGACGTGCCGTTAAGTCACCTTCTTGAGAAGCTAACTCTTTTAGTTTCGTGTCAATTTGTTGAATTGGTTTCACAAGTTTACCAGAGAACCACCATGCAAGAATAATTGCAGCGACAATACAAATAACAAGTGATAAGAAAATAACATATTCGATTAAGAGTGCAGATTGGTCAATTTTTTCAATAGATTGTTCACGTAATGTAGCTTGTTCATTACTATAATTTGTGAAGTCACCAATTACTTTATAGACAGTTCCGTTTTCTGAAGAAGCTACTTGTAAAGCTTCTTCCCATTTTTGTTCTTTTGCAAGAGTGAATACTTTTTCTTCAACGAACTTTCTCCAAGTAGACCCTAATTCCATTGTGCTTTTTACGGACGAAGAAAGATTTGGATTAGAAAGAAGTTTATCTTTTGAATCCTCAAGACGTTTACTCATCTCATTAAACTTGTCTAATTCGACTTGATCATGTTGTAGTAAATAACCTCTTAAAGCAGAGAGCTGTACTTGATAAGCATCTCCACGTTCTTTCAATTCTGTTGCCAGTGGAGAAATTTCTTTTTGTAATGTTTCAGCTTTACGAGATTGGTCAATAGCAAAAAATAAAATAAATGCTAAGGCGATACCAAATAAAGCGCAAATCGTTCCCATCATGAACATAAGTTTTTTTCTGATACTTACAAAATTCATATGATAAAAAGCCTCCTTTGTGAAATCTTAGTATTAGAATTAATTAATGTAAAAAATGAAAGAAAGCTTTACTCCAGTTGGAATAAAGCTTTCTTATTTCCTTTAGGAATTATAGCAGACGGAATGAGAGATAGAAAGATATATTTTAAAGTGAAAAAAGAGAGACTGTAAAACTTTCTTTCCTATACCTTTGAGCTTTTGTCATTTTCACTTTAAGCGTTTGTTTTGAAATGAGAAACGAGAATTTCAAGTTCTTGTACGATTGTTTTCATTTCAGATGATTTGTTAGCCACGATACTCATTTTGTTTACTTGATCACCAGCTGAATGTGCTGTTTGTGATGTTTCTGCAGCAACTTCGTTTGAAATAGAAGCGATATTATTTAAAGCTGCGTTCATTTCTTCAGAGCTTGCAGCCATCTCTTCAGCAGTTGCAGACATTTCTTGCATTTGCGTAGAGACTTTGTTAATGTGGTTAACAATTTCTGAGAATGAAGATCCAGCGGTACGAATAACCGTAATTCCTTCAGAAGCCTCTGCTTGACCTTGTGTCATCATGTCATTTGCTATTTTTGTATCGGCTTGAATTTGATGCAGTAAATGGTTAATGTCAGTTGCGGCTAGTTGAGATTGTTCAGCAAGTTTTCTAACTTCATCAGCAACAACAGCGAATCCTTTGCCGTGTTCACCAGCACGAGCTGCTTCAATAGAAGCATTTAAAGCGAGTAAATTTGTTTGCTCGGCGATATTAGAAATAGATTGAAGTGCAGTATCGATATGATTTGTATGTGTAATGAGTCGCTCAACTACTTGTGATGTAGCGTTAACAGCTTCGTTAATTGTATGCATTTGTGTAATAGATTTCTCAATGACTTTATTCCCATCATCTGCTTTTTCTGAGGTTGTGACAGCTAAACTAGTAACAGAAGAGGCGGCCTCAGCAATACGCTGAACACTCGTTGCCATGTCATCCATTGAGGTTGAACTTTCTTCAATGCTAGAAACTTGTGAACGAATATTGTGTTCAAGAGCATTCATAGTTTCTTGTGTCCTTGCGGTATTTTCCATAGAAGCGGTTGTTTCGATAAATACATTTTCGGAAGCTTCTTTTACACTTGTTGATGTTTGTTGAACTTGTTTTATTATATGCTGTAAGTTAGTGAGCATTTGATTAAAGGAATTTGCAATGTCACCAATTTCATCTTTACTCGTTACGTGTAATCTAGCCGTTAAATCTCCATCTTGAGAAGCTAATTCTTTCAACTTCTCATCAATTTGTCGAATTGGTTTAACGAGTTTACCAGAGAACCACCATGCTAATAAAATAGACGTTAATGTACATGTAATGAGTGAGAAGAAAATAATATATTGAATAAGTGATGAAGAAGACTCGACGTCAGCAATTAATGCGTCACGTTTCTCATTCTCTTCATTTGTATATTTATTAAAACGACCTAACAGATCATTTACATAATCTGTTTGTGCTAAAGCAATTTTAGATGCTTCGTCCCATTTTCCTTCATGCGCAAGAGGTAGTACCTCATTATCTATGACGCTACGCCATTTTCCTCCCATTAAAATGGCTTCTTTCATTCCTTCTGGGAGCTTCTTGTCACTTGTTACTTTCTCTCTAGTATCAGCTAATTTTTTCCCTTCTCGGTTGAACTTATCTAATCCTTTTTGATCATGTGATAGCAAATATTCTTGTAAACCAGCAACTTGTGCCTGGAACCAATCGCCACGTTCTTTTAAAATCGTCGCTCTTTTCGATACATCATTTTTTAACGTTTCGATTTCACTTGCTTGATTCATGGCGAATGAAAGAATAACAATAAGAGCAATGCTAAATAAAGAAGAAATGCTTAAGAGTGTGAACAGTAGTTTTTTTCGAATACTAACATATTTCATCGTTACCCCTACCCTCATTTAAACTGTTTATTATGATTTATAGATATTTGAAGCGGAATTAATAAAAACATTATTATGAAGTTATTAATCTGTTCAATGAAAATTATAGCAGATAATGGAAGGAGTCAGATTGGTATTAGAAAAAGTTCTTAAAATGTATACATTTGTATATCATAAAATCCATAAATAAATATTAGAAATGCTATTGAAATTTGAAATAACATCATGTATACTTCTAATTAGTTGATAACGATTATCAGTATCAACTAAAACATTACTCTTCGTTATGTTGGTCATACCCCTTTTTGACGACGTAAGTCAGAGACGAAATGTTGAAATATCTTGTGTCCTATTCTACAGAATTATGGTAATCTCCAACCTCAACTTATATGCGCGAGCATGCAAAAAGGATCCTATCCGTGAAGGGATCCTTTTTTGCATGCTCGCGCAATTATTGTATATAGACCGGGTATTTGTTCTTCAATTCCTTCTGGGGCAGTAGAAGGGAAGACCCACTTTTGATGAGGTCCCTGTTCTTCAATTAGTTTTTCAATCTTAAAATGTTCTTCGGCGAGTGTTGTAATAATTTCTCCTAATGTCCAGCGACGGATGGTTGTTTTCGGTAACGATTCTTTCTGCGCTTCTGTAAGAAGAATGCTATAAGCAACATCATCTTCAATCAATTCTTCATCGAAATAATTTCCACTTGCTCGAAACGATGGGTGGTCTACTCCTAATAGCTTTGTGTATATTGGATGGTAATCGCGAAGGATAAGTATTCCACCTGGCTTTAGTAGTTGAGAAATTTTTTTGAAAAGTGGTTTTAAATCTAGAAAGTAATGAAGTACACCAAGCTCCAGTAATACGATATCAAATGATTTGGAGAGATTTACATCTAGTACATCAGAAACGATGTAATGAATAGAGACGTCTGCGGCGGCAGCAAGTTCATTTGCATATTTTGCATTACTTGCTGAAATATCAACAACTGTTACGTCAGAGCCTAAAAGGGCGAGAGCAACGGCCTTATTCCCTTTTGATCCTAGTAAATTAATAATATGTTTTCCTTTCGGAGATTGTATGTAAGGTAAATAGTGATCTACCTCGCGCATAGGGTCTTCCATGATTTTTTTCGCATAATCCTCCGGTGCCCCATGGCGATTCGTCCAAGCTTCATAAGCAGCTGTATTCCAGCTTTTTTCATTAATAGTGCTTAGTTGTTTTTGGTTCAATGTTATCACTCCTTTTGTGAACGTATAGTTATTCGGCAGGGGGATGGGATTTCCTTTTCTTTCTGAATAAAAGTTTGATTTTTCTGTGATTAAGTCGTACAATACTTTTTATACGTAAAAGCGTTGAAAAGGAAAAGTAGGATGAACACATTCTTTCCAGAGAGCTTCGGTAGCTGAGAAGAAGCAAGAATATTCATTTGAACAATGGCCTTTGAGCTTCGTCCTGAACTTATCAAATGATAATAGTAGGCGGCGACGAGAGTTGGTACTCGTTATCAAAACCACAGTATAAGAGCATATAGCTCCGTACTTGTTAAGGCTAATTATGTGAGTAATTGGCGAAATAAGGTGGTACCGCGACTGTTTATACAGCCCCGCCCTTATCTTTTTTAAGATAAGGGCGGGGCTTTTTTATATTTAAAAGGAGGAATGTAAGATGAGTATTTTTATTGGAGGCGCTTGGCCGTATGCAAATGGCTCGTTACATCTTGGTCATATTGCGAGTTTGTTACCTGGAGATATTTTAGCACGTTATTACCGGGCAAAAGGTGAGAATGTGTTGTATGTTTCGGGCAGTGATTGTAATGGAACACCGATTGCAATTAGAGCAAAACAAGAAGGTGTGACAGCAAAAGAAATTGCTAATAAGTACCATGAAGAATTCCAGCGATGTTTTCGTGATCTCGGTTTTACGTATGATTGCTATACACGTACCGATAGCGAGCATCATCATGAAACTGTTCAAAAAGTTTTTTTACGTTTATTGGAAGAAGGCTATATTTATAAAAAAACAGTGGAACAAGCGTACTGTAAAACGTGTACGCAGTTTTTACCGGATCGTTATGTAGAAGGAATATGTCCACATTGCCATGAAGCAGCAAGAGGCGATCAATGCGATGCGTGTTCAGCTATTTTAGATCCACTCGATTTGTTAGAAAAGACATGCAAGTTATGTGGTAGTACACCATCTGTAGAGGAAACAGAGCATTTTTATTTTGCATTGCATACATTTCAGCAGCAAATTAAAAAAGTTGTAGAAATCGCAAAAGAAAAAGGAACATGGCGTGATAATGCAATTCAATTAACGGAAAGATATGTAAAGGAAGGCTTACAAGATAGGGTTGTATCAAGAGATTTACCAATCGGGGTACCAATTCCAGTGAAAGGGTATGAAGATAAGAAAATTTACGTATGGATAGAAGCAGTGGCAGGATATTATTCAGCGAGTAAATATTGGGCTGAAGAAACAGGAAAAGATGATCATGAGTTTTGGAATAGCGATGCGCAAACATATTATGTACACGGCAAGGATAATATTCCATTTCACTCCATCATTTGGCCAGCGGTTTTACTTGGAATAGGAGAGGAAGCAATCCCGCGTCATATCGTTTCGAATGAGTATTTAACAGTTGAAAAAAGAAAGTTATCTACGAGTAAAAACTGGGCAGTATGGGTGCCTGACATATTAGAACGTTACAATCCAGATTCTATTCGTTACTTTTTAACAGTAAATGCACCAGAAAATCGTGATACTGATTTTTCATGGCGTGAATTCATTTACAGTCATAATAGTGAACTGTTAGGTGCATACGGGAACTTCGTGAACCGGACATTAAAGTTTATTGAAAAATATTATGATGGCATTGTGCCGCAGGGAACTATCAATGTAGAACTGAAGGATAAAGTAGAAGGATTATATAAAAATGTAGGAGAGGCGATTGAGCAAACTACATTTAAGGTGGCGCTAGAAACAATATTCGATGCCGTACGTTTTGCAAATAAATACTTTGATGAGAGACAGCCTTGGAAAGAAAGAGAAGATAATCCAGTTTCATGTGAAGAAACGATTTATAATTGTATTTATCTTATTGCTAATTTTGCAAATCTCCTTGAACCATTTTTACCATTTTCAAGTGAAAGAGTTCGAAGCACATTGTCGATTGTGAACCGAAATTGGGAACCGCAAAATACGTTGCCGAATAGAATTGATAGCGTGCAGCCATTATTTGAGCGAATCGATGTAAAACAAATTGAGCATGAGATAGAGAAGCTGTATGGAGCGGCAAAATGAGATAGAGAAAAAGACCTTTCAAGTAAATGAAAGGTCTTTTGTTATGCAGTATGATTCTCTTTCTTATCTTTCAAAAAGAAAAGTACAGCAAGGATTACAAGAATAATAGCTGCAATATCATACGTTATTTTAAATGTAGTATTAAAGTTTAAGTACTCTACGAAAGGAGTTTTCACTGCTCCTGCATATATACAAACGGGAATGAGAAGTAAATCGTAAAATTTCTTTTCTTTCATATATCTTATTAGGAAGAAGATACACATAATAGCAAAAAATACGATGCTTAAAATAGTCATTTATACCTCCCGATAAATTTACTTATTTTAATTGCAGTTATATTTTTATCCCGCATTAACGGGCAGTAAGACTCCACCTCAAAATTCAGCGAAAGCGAAGAAGTTAGGTGGGGATCAACTGCCCGTAAAAGCCCGATTGGTGAGGGCTGATAATCAGTGGGGGATGAACAAAACCCCCACTAATTAAAGTTTTACTTTATATAAATTCTGTATTTTTTTCAAGCGCTATGCACGCGATTATGTTTCCTTTCTTTCCTAGCCGTAAGCAGCTGGGGAGTGAAAATTCCAAGCAATATAAAAATAATTCCAATCCACTGCATGAAGGTTACGACTTCATGTACAAGTGTAATAGAAGCGATAATAGCAGTTGGTAATTCAGCTGCACCTAATATCGTGCTAAGTCCTGTTCCAACTTTTGGTACACCGATTGAAAAACAAATGACAGGTACAACAACGCCGAATAATCCGAGGAAGAAAGCATATTTCCATAGACCAGCTTGCAGGGCACCATCTGTTAAAAAGGTCGGCGGGAAGAATAGGCATACGATAAGAGTTGCACTTGTTGTCATAAGAAAGCTTTTCGTATAAGGGGGAACATCTGTAGCAACGCGTCCGCTTGCAAAAACATAGAATGAAAAAGAGACAGCAGCTAATAGTCCAAAGATAATCCCTTTCGTAGAAAAACTTTGTCCGAGGCCTTCAAATATACCACCTGCAAACAATGTACCAGCAAATAAAATAAGGATAGATATGATCTTATCGCGGCTTGGAAATATTCGATTTGCAATTGCTTCGATAATGACACCAATCCAAGTGAACTGAAAGAGTAGGACGACAGCGATAGATGCGGGTAGCTCTTCTACAGAAATAGCGTAGAAAATTCCAGTCATACTCATTGTTGTTCCGACGGTTAGTAATGAAAAGAATTGTTTTTTTGTTACTTTATGACGTGAAAAGAAAAGAACGAGTAGAAATAGTCCAATCCATCCGAAGACATATTGTCCCCCTAATAGTTGATGTGCTGAAAATCCACTTAGGAATCCGAGTTTGAAAATAGTTGAAAGTATGCCGTAGCTGCAAGCACCGAATAAAACGAGCAATGAATATTTAAACTTATCCATAAAAAATCCTCCTTTTAAGTAATAAAAAACGCCCGCTATCCAAATAAGGATAACGGGCGAACGAAACAGAGTAAGACACTCTACAAAATTCCGCCACTCACACATAAAGTATGAGTTTGGGGTATGTAATTATAGTGAATGCTACATTGCTTTTGGGAATACAATGGAGCATTTTACACCTTGAGCTGTGTTTTGTATTCCGTAAGGAAATTGATGTTTATCTAATATTTGTTTCACGATATATAATCCAAGACCGCTACCTTGTACTAAACCGTGTTTATCAGGGTTTGCACGATAGAAAGGCTCAAATAAATGAGCAAGTTTATCTTCATCAATTTGTGAACCTGTATTTAATACTTCTAATGCGTAACCGTTTGGTTTTTCATAAAGCTTTATATATACGTGCTGGTGGTCAATTGTATAATGAATTGCATTTGAAATAATGTTAAAAATAGCAGTTTGAATAAATTTAGGATCAGCTAAAATTTGTACGTCGTGTTTAATATTAGATTGTACATTTAATTGTTTTACAGATACAAAGTAATCTACTTTCTTCATAACATCCTCAATAATATTAGATAAAGAAATGACTTCTAAATTCGGTTTAAATTGAGGGTTTTGTATTTTGGATAATTCCGACATTTTTTCCGTTAATATGTTAATATCTTGCATCATTTCATAGGAACGTTTTAAATATTTATCTCTATCTTTATAAGCTCCAATTCCGTGAATCATGCCATCTAGTTGTCCCATAACGGCTGCGATTGGTGTTTTTAATTCATGGGATACCATAGACATAAATTCTTTACGAGATTGCTCTAATTGTTGTTCCTTTTTGAGCTCATTTCTTAAATCTTGATTGCTTGCATGTAAATTCTTCACAATATTTGGTACTTGTGAAGCGGCTACTTGCAAATTAAAATCTGTTTGATCTGTATTTTTGTTAAGTAGTTTTTTATCTGAGAAATCAAGATTCATAATATCTTTTAAAGCATCGCTCATATATTGAAAAGGTTTGGCAATTAGTTTTGTATAAATTAAAGATCCGAGTAGTGATAATGCAAGCATTGTCGCGCCAATATGTGGAGCTAATTGCTGCAACGCATCTGCTAACTTTGGATTATCATTTATATCATTTATTTTACTTGCTGCATTTTGTGTATGTAAGGCATCATTATTAGCGGCTTTCTTTTCTGCTTCTGTAAGCGGATTAGAAGTGCTATTTTTCCCCGAAAGGTTTTGTGTATGTTCTTTTGCTTTTGCAGTTTGGCTAGGCTGCAAAAGGTGATTGATAGCTGTAGAAAGAGATTTATAATCTATAATAGAAGATTGGAAATTGGAAATACTTCCCTCTGACACAGCTTTATTTTGATTCGTTTTACTTTGATTGTTTTGCTTATCTAAATCCGCCTGTTCTGTAGTCGGCGTTCCATTTTCTTTCGCAAAATGTTCTTTATCGTAGTTTGAAGCTAGAAAGTAAATAATTTGATAAAGACAAAGTGATAAAAGAATACAAAATAATAAGGTTTTGATGAAAATATTTTTGGTGATGTTGTCTTTGCTACGATTCGATTTTGTAGCCAATGCCTTTCACCGTTTTAATATAAGTAATTCCTAATTTTTTTCTTAAGTTTTTAATATGTGTATCTATAACTCTTACATCACCATAATGTTCATAGCCCCATACCTTATTCAACAAATCACTTCTTGATAATACTTTTCCTCGATTTTGCAGTAAAGTATAAATAATTTCAAATTCTTTTGTTGTCAATTCAATTTGATTACCATGAACATAAGCTGCATATGCTGTAGAGTTTAACATCAATTCATGGAATTGTAGTATAGTTGCAGCTTCTGCTTCCTTCGTTGCTGCCCTTCTTAATACAGCCTCTACACGCTTAATAAATACAGTGTAATGGAACGGTTTCGTAATATAGTCATCAATACCTAACTCAAATCCTTTAATTTCACTTTCTTCATTATGTAAGCCTGTTAACATAATGATTGGTACATCAGATTGTCCTCGCATAATTTTACAAATACTATAGCCATCTATATCTGGTAACATTACATCGAGGAGGACAAGATCGTATGAATTTTTTTGGAAAAGAAGAATACCTTCTGTTCCAGCACCAACTACATCAACAGTAAAGTTTTGTGCCATTAGAAATTCACGAATTAGTTCTTGTATATCTGGGTTGTCTTCAATCACCAGTATATGCGTCATAGTAACACCTCCTAAATAACGCTTTTTACTGCAATATTCGAATTCATCATTTTTCGAGTGACTCAGATTGTTTATACATATAATAAGCCCCCGCTATAAAATAATCATGAAGGTAGCAAGGGGAATAGTTTAGTGTTACTGAATAGTTCAGAATTACAGTAGTTCTATTATAGTATGTATTATAAAATTTATAAAACATTATAACTGTATAATTTTAATATCTACGTTTATCAATGTTTAAATATCAGCTAATCAAATCTATTCCTATTATATATGTAAATACAGTTGTTTTGCTACTGTAAATGAATAAATAAAATAAGCCAAGACATAAAATTCTTGGCTACACATAAATCTTGTTTTTAGGCTATTTTACAGTGACAGTAGCTTGCTGCTGAACGCGCTCAAATAACCAGTGTATATCATTGTTATACATACGAATACAACCAAGTGTTGTTGCTTTGCCGATTGCTTGATTATTGTTAGTTCCGTGAATTGCATAAGTTGTTCCGTAAGTTCCTGCCATATTTAATCCGAGCCAACGGTCACCAAGTGGATTACGTGGATCGCCGCCTTTAATTTTGCCTGTATAATAAGGGCGGTTTTTAATTTTATTTACGATTTGAAAAGTTCCTTTAGGTGTAGGTGTTGCTGCTTTTCCAGTAGCGACAGTAAAACTTTTTATAAATTTTCCATCCTGATAATAATCCATTTTATTTAACTGAGTGTTTACGATTAATTGATCTTTCGTTGTAGCGGCCTCTGCGCTAGCGAATGGAAGAGTTAAAAATCCTAATGATAATAGTGCGCTTAATAATAATTTTTTCATTGTTATTCTCCTTTTACTATCGTAATAGTCTTACATACAATGAAGTTGTAATCCTCGTAAAGCTTTATTTACATTTTCATCTAATGTTTCAAAGAATGCAGTGATTTTGCTGTTGTGTTTGTTGTTTTTATCAATAAGTAATCTTTCATTTAATAAAAGCTCACCACGTAGTCCAAAACTTTGAACTTGAATATTTAGCTCATCTTCATTTTCAGAAATGATTGGTAAGAAATAATGAAAAGCTTTTGTTGGAATGATGTAGCTTTTGCCAATCATGCTTTCTTGATTTGAATTAATCCATTTTTTCGTGACAATTTTAATATTCTTTTTTGAAACGATAAAAGATAGTGTTGTAGATTTTGTTAAACTTACGTCAAATTCACTTGTTTCACACATGTGTAAATTAAAAACGGTTTCATTTTGATGAGATTCAACATTTGTATTAATAAAATCGTGCATTTTATATGCTTCCATTTCGTATTCACCCTTTTTTCAATTTCGAAAACGACTTATATTTATTCAAATTAATGCTTAGTCATATATTGGTTAAATTTTTCAACAAATTCCGATATAATCTTACAATACGTATATGAAGCTAATATGAAGTTAGGATGAGTTTGTGGTGGTTTTTTATTGAGAACAAAATTAGAGGGGTTTTTAAGTGTTAAAAAATGGATAAAACTTGCATGATATTAATGCGTCTTTTTGTTATTTCGACTTAAAAAATGATTTTTACTAATTAATAAAGAACGGAAATCATTAGTGTGACCCTTACAAAAATGTAATAAAAATGTAAGCTATTGTGATAGTTATTTCGACAATTTTTTTATACAATAATAGTAAGAAGTTGTACGTGATTGAAAGGAGAGATGACATGGAATGGATTCATGAATTATTTCAGCAATACGGGTACTATGTTGTACTTGTCGGCTTGCTGTTAGAATATATTGCACTTCCGTTTCCGGGAGAGCCCACATTAGCATATGCGGGATTTTTAGCGCAGAAGGGTGATTTAAGTTTACCGATTTTAATCATTCTATCCTTTATTGGGACAAGTGTAGGAATGACGATTCAATACTTTTTAGGAAATAAATTAGGTATGCCTTTCATTCAAAAGTATGGAAAATACGTATTTTTAACACAAAGAAAAATTGATTTAACGAGAATGTGGTTTGATAAGTATGGGTACTTCCTGATTTTTATTGGTTTCTTTATTCCTGGTGTACGTCATTTCACAGGATACTTTGCAGGAATTATTAATTTACCATTCCGTCGTTTTGCCATTACAATTTATTCAGGCGCTCTATTTTGGGTATCATTCTTCTTAATCGGTGGTTACTGGTTAGGTGGAAACTTACATGACATCTTTGGAGTGCTAGAAGATCATATCGGTAAAATCATTGTTGGAGTTATCGTTATCGTAGCAATTACGTTAGGTGTTCGTTTCCGCAAACAGTTAAAACGAGTATTACTACAAAACGCAAGCTAATATGAAATCCATTCTATGTCAGAATTTAGGAAGGCAGTGCAAAAGCACTGCCTTTTTTATTTTATTGTTAAGACTATGTTTAATGCACATTTTACATTCTTTATAGGAATTTGATACAGGATAAGAAATAAGTATCTTGTCAATTATTATAGTCGTAATGACAATTATAATTGACAAAAATAAGGATATTATTTACAATTTTAATTAAATAAATGAAAAAGAGGGAAGACATGAAGCTTCAAAATCGAGTGAGGGAATTGCGAGCAAAGCATCGTTTATCACAAGGGGATTTAGGGAAAGCGATTGGATCATCACGGCAAACGATTAGTTTAATTGAGCGCGGGGATTATGCACCATCTATTGTATTGTCGTTAAAAATCGCACAAATTTTCAATGTAGCGGTGGAGGAAATATTCACGTTAGTGGAGGGGGAAGAGGATGATGAAGAGTAAACGAAAAAAACAATTTGATTCTGTGGGGAAAATAGCATTAAGTATGATGGGTGGCTTTTTAACGTCTTATATAGCTTTAAATTTACTCTCGGATGAACCGAGAAAATTATCATCCAATACATTTATAGGCATATGTACTATTTTTGGAATCTTAATGATGTACTACACTTGGAAGAATACGCGTATGTTAGCGGAGGCACGCGATGAAGAAGAGAGCGTACAAGGCAGAAAATTAGGCATTATAAGTATATATTTACGTGTAGGTGATATAGTGACGCAGGCATGGTTTGTATATGCAGTTATTACATGTAGACGTGCACTGTTGCAGGATACTAATGTTTCATTTGCGGTGTGGAATTTAGTAGCTTCTATTGTTTGTTTAACTACTGTAGTGATTATCGGGCTCATAACAAAAAATCGTTATAATAAGCTATACCCTGAACAAGGTGTAACGTATATGGAATCTATGAAAATGTGGACGAAAAACGCAGATGAAGGATTAAAGCACATTGTGCATGAGGCTGGATATAAAGCGTATGAATTTACGAATACAATATTGGCATATGTATGGTGGGCTGCCGTTATATATACAGCTGCTAGTGATATCGATTTTGTATTAATTGGCTTAATCTCATTTATTTGGATATTGCATCTCGGGAAGTTCATGTACGAAATGCAGAGAAAAATGATTTATTAAGGGGAGAAAAAGGTGGATATTTTAAGAAGGCCAGCTGGCTCAATGACAGTGGCGCTAATTCTGTCCATTTTATACGGAGTAATCCGAACTGGGAAATTAGAAGTAATTTTGAACCTATGGGCAATAGTTGGAATTTCATTGTTAGTGTTAGCCATTCATGAGCTAGGACATGTAGTATTTGGTGTAATAGGTGGTTTAACATTTAAATTTATGACAGTAGGACCCATTACTATTCAAAAAGAAAAGGGAAAATTACGCATTCGAGAAAATAAATTATGGGCGTACTTTGGAGGTGTTGCAACATTAGTACCACCTTCTATAGAGACACCGAATCTTTCGAAAAAGTGGGCGTGGCTCACTTTAGGTGGACCGATTACGAGTTTACTATTTGGTATTACTTCCGGTTACATATACATGGTGAGTTATTATCAATATCTTTTATATTTTTCCTTTTTCCATTTTGCAATCTTTGCGGTTACAATTGTGCCGATAAAAGGAATGCTTATGAGTGATGGGATGCAATTTCTTATTTTAATTAAAGATGATGAAAGAGCTAGAAATCACTTATATGAGATTCAAATATCGAGTGAGTTATTTAGTTATAAAAGACCGAAAGATTGGGATGAAAGATTAGTAGAACTTAGTGAGGAGAAAATAAAAGAGAATAAAGGGATAAGGGAGATAATGAGTAGACTTATGCTCGTCTTTTTTGCTCGTGCAGATCAAGAGGGAATGGAAAGAGCGATACCGTATATAGAACGAATTGTTCAATTACCTGTAACGAAAGAAAATAAGTTTTTCGTTAGTAGTTTTCATAGTTGGTACCTTTTATATAAAGCCCTTTATCAGATGGATAGTCTTTCTTTGCAAGAAGCAAAGGAACATGCAAAGGCTATTACAAAAATGGACCTAAGTGGATATTACCGTACACAAGGGATTATTAAATATGTAGAGGGCAATATGGAAGCGTCCCGTACTTATATGAAGAAAGCCGATCAAGAATTAAAGAGCGCCGAGAAGAGTGAGATGGGATATTTACAATTAGAAAGAGAATGGTTTAAGCAGCTGAAAGAGAGGGTATCTTACGATGGGTGAGGTATCCTCTTTTTTATATGTCATCTTATGCCGTTCCATAAACAGCCTAGGGCGAGTAAAATGAGATAAGAAGAGCAAAGCTTGGAGGAAGTAAATATGGAAATTTTATCAATTATTTTGATAGTCTTGCTCATTTATGTTGTTTTTAAAGTAGCATATGTAGCATTAAAGATACTCGCGATCCTATTAATTATCTTTTTAATCGTAGAGTTCGGCAGTAAGTTGCTTGGGGGATAGGGTATGTTGTACGTTTTGGATGTCTAAGGTTGTCGTTAAATCGATATCTTGTGCCGAATCGTTGATATAATGAAAAAATCGTTGATATAAGTGGAGAAACGATCGATATATTTGAAAAATCGTTGATATATTTAAGTGAATACGAAGTGGGGTATGTGGAAAAGAAGTTGCCGTTGGGTAGCTTCTTTTTATTGTAGTGCCGGTGTATGCAAACCAACATAAAAAAGCTGGAAGAATTCCTTCCAGCTTAAGAGTTACTTTCAATTTGGCGACCGCTATCTTCTTCATTGTCTTGTAATAGGTTGAATACGTCTGCTAAGCAGAATGCAATGAACCAAGTCCATAGACCGTGGAAGAAAGCTGAGCTTAATTGAAGTGGTAATGTATAGTTTGTCATTGAGTAGGAAATACATCCACCAACGATTCCAATCATTGTTAATAACATTGTTTTCTGAGCATTTTCTTCTGGATTGAAGAGGAAGTAAATGTATCCGCCTAAAATTGAAGCGCTTACAAGTGTTTCGATTCCATTAAAAATGATATTCTCTCCAAGCTGTGTGTTTGTCCAGAAACAAATCGTACCGCCGATAATAGCAAACAGGACAGCTATTGTATATCGTATATATTGATTCATATGTTCATCTCCCTATGTAATAAGATGATTTGGAAGTCAAAAAGGTAGGTATAGTATATTGAAGTGAGTTTTAATTGTACGTATCTTTTTATAAAAAGATCATTGAAGAGTAACTAAGATGATCGGTTGTTTAAACCGTTACGTGTATGGTGTCTGAAATATACCCGACTGCTCGTTTCTTTTTGCTTGTAAAATAAGAGAAACTTCCAAGTCTATATACTCTTTTTTTGTGAGTCTGCTTTCATTATAACACATTTAGGGACATAATAATAGAATTATCTGATTTTGTAATAAGTGTAAAAAATAAAAAGCGTAAGGAAATACCATTAACAATGCAGTTTAGTGGAAGAAGGATTTTAATTTATTATGATGAAATATGTAATCAAGGTGAGATCTAAGAAGGAGGCTTAAATACAATAAAAAATGTTTTGTAGCATGAATGTAAGGGAGGGGAGCTAACTTGGAAATCACAACAGAAAGATTAATAATTAGACCTTTTAAGAGTACTGATTTACAGGATGTATTTGCTATTTATAATAATGATGATACATGTAAGTTCCTATTACATAATAAGTGGACTCATGAAGACATGCAGAAAAGATTTAATAAGAAGCTAGCAAACAATGCACTTACTGAAGAATCAATATTAAGTTTGGCAGTTATATACAAGACTAAAGTAGTTGGTGACTTATCCGTATGGTACACAAATATGAAGGATACTGTTGAGATTGGTTATAGTTTTTCAAATGAAGTAGTTGGAAGAGGTTTGGCAACAGAAGCAGTAAGTAGTTTGGTGTTTAAATTATTTAATGAATGTAATGTACATCGTATACAAGCTAATCTTGATGCACGTAATACAGCTTCAAAAAAATTGTGTGAACGAATAGGTATGAGAAAGGAAGCCCATTTCATACAAGATTTTTGGAATAAAAATGAATGGACAGATAGTTTTGTATATGGAATGTTATCCTCCGATTTGTAGTAATAAACTTCGTGATTTTATTATGCTAAAGGGTGCGTTAGTTGAATAACAAAGGGCATAACATAGTATATATGACTAATATGTTATGCCCTTTAATGTATTAACCTTTTTTATATACGTTTGAAACGGCCGACAATTTCAACTGTTTCAGTAATGTTCATAAATGCTTTGTTATCCACTTGACGGATAATACGTTTCATTTCGCCTAACTCATAGCGAGTCACGACAGTGTAAATCATTTTTTTCTTATGGTTTGTATAGCCGCCGACAGCGTCTACCATTGTCACCCCGCGTATGCCGTGATGTAGTAGTGCGCTTTTTATTTCCTCGCCTTTTTCTGTAATAGTCATTATCGTTAATTTAATATGTTTCGTATGCACAGCATCGATAACTTTGCTGACTACAAATCGACTAATTAACGTATAAAGTGTAATATCCCATCCGAAAATAAAACCTGCTGCGACAAGTAAGATTAAGTTGAATACAAATATGATTGCTCCAATTGAAACATCTCGATATTTTGCTACAATCAATCCAACAACATCAAAACCACCTGTTGAAGAAGCAAATCGGAATATAATTCCTGAAGCTGCTCCGCAGATAACACCACCGAATACAGAAGAAAGTAAAATATCGTCTGAAACTTGGTGTACCGGGATAATATTCATCGCTAAAGATGACACAGCTACAAAGTACGCTGTTAAAAAGGTTGTCTTCTTGCCTAAGTAAAAGTGACTTAAAATAAGAAGAGGAATGTTTAGTAAAAAGATAAGTGCACCGATATTGTAGTGCATTAAATAACCGATAATCATCCCTACACCAGCGAATCCACCGCTAATCATATTATGCGGGATAAAAAACATATTCATAGAAATTGCATACAAAATAGAAGCTATAAAAATAACAACCAACTGTATCATAAATTCTAAATGAAATGTTTTAGCTGCTGGGAAGGATAAAAAGGCGGTGTCGGGAACGTAATCGGCGTCTCCTAGTTGACCCATAGTATGTTTCATCTCCATATTCATTTTTGATTACAAGAAGAGAATAAAGGTTTTTTCAAAAACTGGCAATAGTTTTATTATAATGCAAAAATTTTATAAATTTCTAATAAATCAAGCCTATTCATTGATGTGCGTGAATATACTAAAGAAAGCGAATACAACGTTTCTTAATTATTGTTTTCTTGAGAAAATATGCAAAATAATTTTTTTGAAAATAAAAGGAAATAGAGAATGTTTGCCTAATGTGCTAAAATGACCTTATTAAGGATGTGAAGCGATGGAATTTTTATTGCAGGATGCAATTTTATATATATCGTTTGTAACGACGGCACTTTGTTTATTAGAAGTTTTCTTCCTTGCTAATGTTTCTCGCTTTGTGCGTCAACAAGCATCAAGCGGTAGACAAAGAGCTTTTGCGTTAGTTGATACATGTGAAGATAGTGCGGGAAATGTACCGCTATTTTCTATTTTTTATAAATATGGAATGATTCGTTCTGTACGTAGACAAGAATCAAGTGAAGAGAATGATGAGGTCGGTCCGTATACACCAATGTTTCGCTAAATAATTACGAAACATTGGAGGAATGAACATGTTAAAATCATACCGAGCTGTGCTCGTTAGTTTATCATTATTACTTGTTTTTGTTTTATCTGGCTGCAGTAATGCAGCCCCAATTGATGCACATAGTACTGGGATTTGGGATCATTATTTCGTATATCCAATCTCGTTTATGATTCAATTTGTTGCTCATCATATACCTGGAGCTAGCTTTGGGATTGCAATCATTATTATGACGCTCGTTATTCGTTCAGCGATGATTCCATTAGCTGTTTCACAATATCGTAGCCAAGCGAAAATGAAGAAAATGCAACCTGAATTGCAGAAGCTAAAGAAAAAGTACGGTGATGTAGGCAAAGATCTTGAAAAACAAAAGCAGTATCAAAAAGAAATGTCAGAGCTAATGAAATCAGGCGGTTGGAATCCACTTGCTGGTTGCTGGCCAATTTTTATACAAATGCCGATTTTCTCTGCTTTGTATTATGCGATTAGCAGAACGGAAGAGATTCGCACATCTTCTTTTTTATGGGTGAACTTAGGACATGCAGATCCATATCATATATTACCGATTATTGCAGCGTTAACGACATTTATTCAGATGAAAGTTTTCCAATCTAATATTACACCTGGAGAACAAGTACAGATGCTAAAGATACAGCAAATTATGATGCCGGCAATGATTCTATTTATGGGGTTTGCGGCGCCATCAGGACTTGTATTGTACTGGATAACAGGTAACTTATTTACAATGACACAAACAATCGTATTAAGAAAAATAATGGAACGTGAAGAGTTACAATTACAAAAAGCATAGAGAAACACCGCTCATTATGAGCGGTGTTTTTTATTCGAAACGTTAAGGGAATTTTAAGAAACCAACATTACTATTGGCATTGTATACGAAAGTGTACATGCTTTAGAAATATGAAGGAGGAAATTTCCTATGAAGAAGAAAACAGTTGGGTATTTAGCGATTGCAGGTGCTTTATCATTCGGAATCATTGGAGGAGTCGGTATTCCGGCATTCGCGGCAACGAATACTCCAGCAGCTGAACAGTCTACAAAAACGGCGAAAAAGGATTTGGATGACGCTACAAAACAAAAAGTAAAAACAATTATGGACGATACAAAGAAACAGTTAGAGAAACTAGGTGTAAAGCTTCCGGAGAAAGAGAAGCGTAAAGACATGTTTGCAGGATTAGATGATCAGGCGAAAGCAAAAGCGAAGTCGATTTTAGAGCAAAAGAAATCTGGAAAATTAACGCATGAGCAAGCAAAAGAGGAATTAACAAAGCTAGGCGTGAAAATGCCGGAGAAAGGTAAACATGGAGACATGTTTGCAGGATTAGATGATCAGGCGAAAGCAAAAGCGAAGTCGATTTTAGAGCAAAAGAAATCTGGAAAATTAACGCATGAGCAAGCAAAAGAGGAATTAACAAAGTTAGGCGTGAAAATGCCGGAGAAAGGTAAGCATGGAGACATGTTTGCTAACTTAGATGAACAGGCGAAAGAGAAAGCGAAGTCGATTTTAGAGCAAAAGAAATCTGGAAAATTAACGCATGAGCAAGCAAAAGAAGAATTAACAAAATTAGGTGTGAAACTTCCAGAAAAAGAGAAGCGTGAAGACATCTTTGCGGGATTAGATGAAGCAACAAAAACAAAAGCAAAAGCGATTTTAGACAATGAAAAGAAACAATTAGAGGAATTAAATGTGGATCTTCCGCATCACAAGTTTTTTATGAAAAAAGAAGATAAATAATTGATTTATGTATCTTTCGTGGGGCAACCGGAAGGTACATGCGAGGACCGATTTCTACTTATAGAAATCGGTCTCTTTTAATGATTCAATAAGATTCTTTTCATTGTTAGTATGTATCCGAAGACGCAGTAGAAGATTGCAAAACCGATAAACACTTCCGTATATTGATATTTACCCAATACGTAGAAGGAAACAGCTGGTATAATAGCTACCGCTAAAATGCTATAACCAGGATACTTGTTTCGATACATGATAGCGAATAGAACAGAGAGAAACGTAGCGATGATACAAAAGACAGCAATCATTATTGGTACACCTCCTAAATGAATTATACCATTTTTAGGGAATTAGAGAAGTTTTGTATCTTCTGTTATAATATAAGAAGAGAAATATTTCCTATGTTATATAAAAAAATATATTGATTTTTTCTAACAATTCAATATAATGAACAATAACTACAAAATTCGACATCAAGAAGTGATGATGAGGACACGATTAATTTTTTACGATTCCCAGAGAGGGAAGCCTTTGGCTGTGAGCTTCCTAATACGGAAAAATAGATTACCACCTCTGAACTGCAGCAGTGAACGAACATCTAGTAATTGCTTGCCGGCAAAAACCGTTATTTAGACTTGAGAAATTGGTGAAGTGTGTTACTTTGCGAATTGAAACAAGGGTGGAACCACGAATACAACACTCGTCCCTTTTTTAGGGAGGAGTGTTTTTTTATTTCATTTTTGCATCACACTAGAATTGGAAGGAGGATACGCAGCATGCATCATGATGAGAAGAACAAAATTGGTTTAACAGTAGCCGAAATTGGAGCGCAAATCCCGAAAAATGGTGGGTTGTATACGTATTTAGAGGAGATTTACGGAAGTTTTTGGGGATATTTATCAGGCTGGATGCAAACAATTGTTTATGGACCAGCTATTATCGGAACATTAGGTTTATACTTTAGTTCTTTAATGATTAATTTTTTCTATTTAGATAAAGTGTGGAATTTACCAATCGCAATCGGAACAGTTGTGTTCCTTGGCTTTGTAAATAGTATGGGAACAAAATACGGAGGTATCGTTCAAACAATCACGACAATTGGGAAAATGATTCCGATTGTATTAATTGTCGTGTTAGGTTTTTGGAAAGGAAACAGTGATATTTTTAACGTAGTAGTGCCGATATCAGAAAATCAAAGTATCGGTATGGCAATTTTAGCAACGTTATTTGCTTATGACGGCTGGATTTTACTTGCTTCGATTGGTGGAGAAATGAAGAATCCAACAAAGTTATTACCGAAAGCAATGACAGTGGGGATTTTAATCGTAACTGCTGCTTACGTATTAATTAACTTGGCGTTATTAAATGTATTACCAGCAGCAAAAATTGTAGACCTTGGAGAAAATGCAACAGCGACAGCTGCTGGTATGTTACTTGGAGAATATGGTGGGAAAATTATTAGTATCGGTATTATCGTTTCTATTTTCGGTTGTTTAAATGGAAAGATTTTAACGTTCCCACGTATTCCAATGTCTATGGCAGAACGTGGACAACTTCCATTTGCTAAGTTTATTGCAAAGGAAAGTCCAAGATTTAAAACACCAGCAAATGCGATTACTGTTGAAATCATTTTAGGGATTATTTTAATGATTATTAGTGATCCGAATAAGCTATCTGAGATTTCCGTATTTATTATTTATATTTTCTATGTAATGACGTTTATTGGTGTCTTCATTTTAAGGAAACGTAATAAGAATAAAGAGCGTGCATATAGTGTACCGTTATTCCCAATCGTACCAATCGTTGCGATTTTAGGTTCGTTCTTTGTAATCGGTAGTGCGATTATTAATGATCCGGTAAGTTGTTTCTTATCAATTGGAATTGTCTTTACGGGACTTCCGGTGTATTGGTACTTGAATAAGAAGAAAGAAACAGAATGATGGAAGGGTAGGCGTATAATACGCCTACCTTTTTTACTGTAAAAAAATTGTACTTGCGTCCACTTTCTGTTTTGGTTACTATAGTCGTAGTAACCAAAACAGAAAGTGTGGGGAAAGACTTGAATTTTCGTGTTTATATTTTAGCTATCGCGGCTTTCGTAGTCGGAACGGTTGAGCTAATTATAGGAGGAACGCTCGATTTAGTTGCCAATGATTTAGGAGTATCTATTAGCGCAGCTGGTCAGCTTATAACAATATTTTCGGTAGTATTTGCTTTGTCAGGTCCAGTTTTATTAGCTTTGACAGGGAAGTTTGAAAGAAAAACATTGTATGTTGGAGCATTATCGATTTTCTTAATCGGAAATATTATTTCGGCATTTAGTGTGAATTACGGAATGCTAATGTTCTCAAGGGTTATTTGTGCGGCGAGTGGTTCATTAATTATTGCACTATCGGTAACACTTGCTTCTAGTGTAGTAGAACCGCATTTTCGTGCGCGTGCAATTGGAATCATTTTTATGGGAATTAGTGGATCACTTGTACTTGGAGTACCGCTCGGTCTTGTACTCGGAAATGCATACGGATGGCGTGCGCCATTTGTATTGATTTCAGTATTAACAGTTATGGCAATTGCTTGTATTTCATTGTTCTTAACGAAAGTACCACCGACATCGGTATTATCAATAAAAGAACAACTTGCTACTTTAAAAGATAAAAAAATTGTAAGTGCACAGTTAACATCATTTTTGTTTTTAACGGGGCATTTAACATTGTATGCATATTTAACACCGTTTTTAAAAGATGTTATGCATGTTGAAGCAAATTGGATTAGTGTGTTTTACTTCATTTTCGGAATCGCAGCAGTAATCGGCGGTGGATTCGGTGGATGGCTTGCTGATAAATGGGGATCGAAGAAAAGTATTATCTCGATTATTATCGTATTTGCATGTGCAATCTTCATGTTGCCATTAATGACATTCTCATTCCCACTCTTCATCATTATGATGGGACTTTGGAGTATGCTGAGCTGGGCGATTTCACCAGCACAGCAAAATTATTTAATTGACATTGCACCGGAATCAGCTGGTATCCAGCAAGGTTTAAATAACTCTGCGCTTCATTTAGGAATTGCACTCGGTTCAACAGTAGGCGGAGTTGTTATTGAAAAATCATCTGTTATATATAACGCTTGGGTAGGCGGTGGCTTTATTATATTAGCACTGCTTTGCGCGATTTTCTCGATTACGAGAGGACGCTCTACTCAGTTTGCGAAAGAAGAATCTATCGTTTGATAGGTTCTTTTTTTATTTGTAAAAAATTGCAGGTTTTAGTAGAGAAATGGAGAAAGGGTGTATAGCGAGGTGAGGTATATGTATACGAATTTTTCAATTATTGGTCTTCTAATTTCGATACTTCCGTTGTTTCTTATTATTCTTGCACTTAGATGGGTTCGTTTCATCTATAAAAATTCAGAGAAACAGGTAGAGCAAAATGAGAAAATCATTGAGCTGTTGATGGAGATAAAGGAACAAAACGAAAAGGAGTCTAAGTGAAAAACTAGACTCCTGTTTATTATTTAATTAGTATCTTAACTTCATCAACAAACTCTTAATTTCCTCATCTTCCATAAAGAGATCATGGTGTTTTTGAGTAATCTTTGCAAGTGCAACGTCGTGATAGAAAAATTCTGTAAAGAACTTTACGAAAGGTTGTGACATTGTTTTCATCGCTTGCCATGACTCTTGTTCTACGCCAGCAAATAAAATTTCACGATCGTCAACGATGAGTAGCAAGTAGCGCTCTAATGCATTAGGCTCTTCAGCTGGGATTAGAAAATGCATGTTTTCTAAGTCTGTTTCTACTTCTCCAACAATAAGGGATTCAATTTGAACACCTTGTTTTGCTTTTTGTTCTAGTAAAGGAAGATATTCTAAAAGAGTATCATTCCAAGCTGAAATACGGATTGATTCTTTTGCACTTTCAATGAGTTCTTTACTTTGAACTCGAATAGAAGATTGCATCTTTAAGCTCCAAACACGGTCATCTGTAAATGATTTTTTTGATATATTTGTTTCCAGTTCCTTAATATTTGATTGAAATTCTGTCGTTAATTTTTCAATTGCTAGCTTTAGTGGTAATGCTGTATACAATTTTTTCTTTTCTGAAACAGAATCCATTACCATTCCTTTATCGATTAGGCGTGCTAGTACTTCATATATTTTTGCTTTTGGAACACCTGAATGCTTCACAATTGTTGTAGCATCTAATGGTTCATTGCTTGATACGACAACTTCATAAGCTTGGCTTTCATATTGTGAGAAACCGAATTTTTGTAACATAGTTCCCTCCGAACGAATGAGATTATATTTTAAGGATAATGAACTATTTGTTTTTGCACAAGTGGTAGTCCGTTTTCTAATTGTATTAAGGTGAGAATTAATTTCAATTTTTTAATTTTATCTATTATACTTAATATAATGATTAATGATATTTCAATTTAATGCGAAGGGGATGCTGGGGGGAAGATGTTAAGAAGTTTACGTTTAAAAATTGCGGTAGTGTTTTCAGTACTTATTTCTATGATGTTCGTAATATTGGGTACAGCTGTGTATCAATTACAGAAAGAAAAGGAAGTGCGTTCCTTAGACGAGTATTCTCAAAATGCGATGGATCTTGTGACAGAGCAACTTACGACATTTGTTCAAAGAACGGATGAAGATATGGGGTATTACGCGAACAGTGAGATGATTCGTAATATACTTCAAGGTGGGGTTACTCCAGAAGAGGAAGCGTTTTTAACGAAAGAGTTTGCGGAGTATAAAAAGAATCATCCTGGTATTTTAGATTTATATATTGGTACGAAAGATAAAAAAACATTAAGTGCCAATCTTGCTGAAGGTGGGCAAGTGCCAGAAGGATATGATCCAACGACAAGACCATGGTATAAAGATTCAGAGGCTGATGTAAAAAAGGTCCATTGGGGACAACCTTCTTATGAAATTGCAACAGGAAAGTTAAGTGTAGGTGTTTCTAAAGCAATTACAGCTCAAGATGGATCTGTATTAGGCGTTGTTGCGATGGATGTATCGCTTGGGACGATTCAGAAGTTGCTTCACAATATTCAATATAATAATGACGGAGAAATGTTTATTATAAATGATAAAAATATGGCTCTTGTTTATCCAGAAAAGATAGGGAAAGATGTTTCTAAAGAGCCACTTATAAAGAGCTTAAATAAAGAGGTAACAAAATATGCGGTCACTACAATAAAAGGTGAAGATGTAGTTGTTTATAGTCAATCATTTGATACGATGAAATGGACGATAGGAATCTTTTATCCGAAAGAAACGATCGATGGGCTATTAAATAGTACGAGAAATACAGTCATTATGATGGCGTGTATTAGTTTATTAGTTGGAATCGTAGCTTCCTACTTGTTCTCAAGAAGATTAGCAAGACCACTGCAATTATTAAAGAATCACGTTCAAAAAGTAGCAGAAGGGGATTTAACGCTGCGAATGAAGGTGACAAGTAAAGATGAAGTTGGAGAGTTGACGAAGCACTTTAATGATATGGTTGAACAAATGAATGAAATGGTAAGTAAAATTAAAAACAGCGTATCAACAGTGCAACAATCAACGAATAGTTTACATTATTTAACGAACGAAACAGTAGCGGCTAGTAGAGAAGTTTCCGGAGCAATGGATGATGTGAGCGGGGGAGCTTCTACTCTTGCGAATAGTGTGGATGAAGTTTCAGCTCAGCTCGAGAATATGGCAGAGTCAGTGGAACAAATGAATAGCTCCGTTGGTGAAATAAAAGGAGTGACTGGCAAAGCGGAAGAGGCATCTAAGCAAGGATTAAATACAATGAGGAACTTAGTCCGTACGAGGGGACAATCATCTTCGATTGTTGTTCATACAGAAGAAGCATCGGATAAGTTAGAACAAAGAGTTGGATCGATTCAAAATGTTGTTGAGCTTATAAAAGGTATTTCGGATCAAACAAATTTACTTGCTTTAAATGCCTCGATTGAAGCTGCCCGTGCAGGTGAGCAAGGTAAGGGATTTGCGGTTGTTGCTGAAGAGGTTCGGAAATTAGCGGAACAATCAAAAGAGGCAACAGGAGAAATCACAACGATGATTGGTGATGTGCAATTAGAAGTAAAAAGGGTTGTAGAAGTTGTAAGTAAATTGAAAGACATTGCAGATGTGCAAAATAAAGTGACGACAGAGGCAGAAATGGAGTTCCGCACAATTATGTCAGTTGTAAATACGATTAGTACTTCAGTTGAAAAAATTGTAGAAGAGGTACATAACATAGGTTACGAGCAAGGAGAAATTACAGCGGTAATGCATACAATTGCTGGTACGAGTCAAGAAAGTGCAGCTGTTTCTGAAGAGGTACATGCTGCAACTGAATCACAGGTTAATCATCTAGAAAAGGTAGCCCACACGATGGAAAGTTTGACAGAGCATATGAAAGATTTAGAAAGATTAGTTGAGCAGTTTAAAGTGGAAGAGTAACATATTAGTAAAATGATGAGGATTTCGGTAAAATAGACAATGGATATATAAGAAGCGATTATAGGAGGAAGACTACTATGGCAATTGTTGACGTATCGATTATTCCGGTAGGAACAGGTAATCCAAGTGTTAGTGAATATGTAGCAGAAGTACAAAAGGTGCTAGAGAAAAATGCGGATCGCGTGAAGTATCAATTAACACCGATGAATACAATTATTGAAGGAGATCTTCCTGTCATTCTAGAAGTAATTCAACAAATGCATGAAGTTCCATATACGAAAGGTGCACAGCGTGTTGCAACAACGATTCGTATTGATGATCGTCGTGATAAAGTAAGCACAATGGAGAAAAAATTAAACTCTGTCCGATCAAAATTATAAGAAAAAGCAGCGATCTTCGCTGCTTTTTTCATATAGGAGGTAAATAAAATGAGTGAAAAGTTTAACGAGCAGTTTGACGGTTTACTAGAGAAATACACTGAGCTGTTACTTGGCGAGAGTAATGAAGAGCGAAAAGAACAGGTAAAGAAGTGGGCACTTTATTCTTACATAGCGAAGACGATGCCAGCTTTAGTGAAGCATTGGAATGAAACTTATCCAGATGCGAAAGAAGAGATGGTACAGTTAATTACGGATATTAAAAGGCTGAATGAGGAGAAGCGAAATGAGAATTAAAAAACTTAGGTGATGCTACTTTAAGTTTTTCTTATTAATATCCTTATATAATTTACATGGAATATTAAGGGTTTTATAGGCATGTCGAATATTTTCGGTATGCCTATTTTTGCCCTAGTAAACCCGTTTTTTCTAAATGTCGAAAAATATTCCCTTCATATTTGCATGCGAGAATATAGGTTTTTAAATGTTTTTATAGTATTTTATAAATTATCTAAATAATTATTTGTATCCAATAATTTTAAACAGTGATATAATTTTGAAGAGGGGTAAAAAACAGATAAATTACAGTCATAGGGGTGAATTACATGGAACAATTAATGCGAAATTCGTTTCTTTTCTTATCTAAAAATAAAGCGCTAACAAAACTGGCTAAAAAGTACGGTTTACGCTTTGGTGCAGGTCGCTTCGTCGCAGGGGAGACGATTGAATTAGCGACAGCTGCCATTCAGGCATTAAATAAGCAAGGTCTTTGTGTAACAATCGATTATTTAGGTGAATTCGTTGATAATGAAGCGGAAGCAAATGAAATGGCTAACCAATCGATTGAAGCGATCCGTGCAATTGGAAGAGAAGGTCTTGATTCGCAGCTTTCTTTAAAGATGACTTCTATGGGATTAGATATCTCTGATGAAATCGTAATGAACAATATGCGCCGTATTTTAGAAGCTGCAAAAGAAAATGGTGTGTTCGTTACCATTGATATGGAAGACTATACACGCTGTGGTAAAACAATTGATATCTTTAAACAATTAAAATCTGAATACGATAATATTGGTACTGTTATTCAAGCTTACCTATATCGTACAGAAAAAGATATTGAAGATTTAAATGCTTATAATCCTAATTTACGTCTTGTAAAAGGTGCTTATAAAGAACCTGAAGAAGTGGCGTTCCCGGATAAGAAAGATGTAGATGACAATTATAAAAAAATTATTAAAATGCACTTATTAAATGGAAATTATACTGCAATTGCTTCACATGATGAAGCGATTATTGAATATACAAAAAAACTTGCTGAAGAACACAACATTCCAAGGGATCAATTTGAATTCCAAATGTTATATGGTATTCGTAATGAGCGTCAACTTGAGCTAGTAAAAGAAGGTTACAAAATGCGTGTTTACGTACCTTATGGAAACGACTGGTATGGCTACTTCATGCGTCGTCTAGCAGAGCGTCCAGCAAACGTTGCGTTCGTATTAAAAGGTATGGTTAAAAAATAACCAAGGAGAAAATACTCCTTGGTTATTTTAATTGCTGAAATGCATAATGTGCCATTTTCTTCGTATCAGGATATAGTTGCGCGCGAGTAGAAGATAATACGACGTTAATGACGCGTTTACCGTCTTTTTCATCGACTGTTACGACTGTATATTTGCCAAGTGCCGATAGACCACTTTTACTTCCAATCGCATATGGATCGTCATATAGTTCTTCTCGTCCATAGTTTGCGATGTTTGGAGAGCGTTCTGAAGTATGTAGAGTTGTACGTGTTGAATTCATATATTCTAAAACAACTGGATACTTTAATGCTTCTTTCGTAATAATAGCAATGTCATATGGTGATACTTTATTCCCAATTGCATCAGCACCACTTGCATTCTTGAAAGTCGCATGCTTTGTACCAAGTTCCTTCGCTCTAGCATTCATCATCTTCACAAATTCATTTTTTGATCCTGCGATATGTTCTGCAATTGATTCAGCTATTGGATCTGCACTAATGATAAGCATAAGTTTTAATGCCTCATCACGCTTTAATTTTTCCCCAGCACGAAGTTTAATTTTCTTACTTTGACTTTCTGTTTTAATTGCGTTTTCTGTAACTGTAATTTCTTCATCTTCTTTTACATTCTCTAGTAAAAGAAGGGTTGTCATCATTTTGGCTATACTAGCCGGATAAGAACGTTCGTCTTCGCGTTTCCCATACAAAATTTCACCTGTGTCTGCATCGATTGTAACGCCATATTGCCCAGTAATCTTAGGTTGATCAGCTCTTACAGCTTGTTGCCTCTGTGCATAAGAGAAGAAAATCATCCCTGTAAATAGTGTAGCAATCATTACAATCATAACTATTGTTCGTTTCATCATCGTTCCCTCTTTTGTTTTCCATATGTACAAATAAATTGGGCAGAAAAAGCAGCCATTAATCATTATGCCACGTTCTCTGCCCAAAAATATAGCGTTATTTTTCGCCCATATTATGCTTCTTATATTGTTGATTATTACCTTGGCGTCCTTTTTCAACACCGTGATTATGCGGACCTGCATTTCCAGTTACACTAGCTGCACTAATTCCAGCCTTAGAAGGGTTCTTCTTAAGTTTTGCCATATATATTCCTCCAGTTTCGTCAGATTATAAAAAGGAAAAGTGCATTTAAACAAAGAAAATACACATGTATAGCATAGCCAAATGAAAGAAAAATATTTATTTCAGAAAATTTTATCAATAAATATATTGCGAAAATTTAAACAGTATCATATATTTATTAGTAGAGGCTCACTCATTGATTGCGACTTATGTCGAAAAATTGAATGAGCATTCATTCAAGAATAGGGGGAGAATTGGATGTTCCAAATTAAAAAGGCTGCTGTTCTAGGTTCAGGCGTAATGGGTTCAGGGATTGCGGCACACTTAGCTAATATTGGTATTCCGACATTATTGCTTGATATTGTACCACCTGCGCTAACAAAAGAAGAGGAAGCGAAGGGACTTACATTAGAACATAAAAGTGTGAGAAATCGTTTTAGTAATACGGCTGTGCAAAAATTATTAAAGCAAAAACCAGCTCCTCTGACAGTGAAAGGAAATTTAGCACTGATTGAAGCAGGTAACTTAGAAGATGATCTTGAGCGTCTAGCTGATGTAGATTGGATTATTGAAGTAGTAGTTGAAAACTTAGATATTAAAAAGAAATTATTTGAAAAAGTAGACGCTGTTCGTAAACCGGGTTCTATTGTAAGCTCGAATACGTCAGGCATCTCAGTTGAAAAAATGGCAGAAGGTCGTTCAGACGACTTCCAGAAACACTTCTTAGGCACACACTTTTTTAACCCACCACGATATTTAAAACTTCTAGAGGTAATACCGACGAAAGAAACAGATCCACAAGTATTAAGCTTCATGAAACTATTTGGCGAAGACGTTCTTGGAAAAGGCGTTGTTATCGCAAAAGACACACCAAACTTTATTGGAAACCGCATCGGTACGTACGGTTTATTAGTAACTCTTCAAGAGATGATAAAACGCGGCTATAGCATTGGGGAAGTTGATTCTGTAACAGGCCCACTTATTGGTCGTCCGAAGAGCGCGACGTTCCGTACATTAGATGTTGTCGGTTTAGATACATTCGTACACGTTGCAAATAACGTATATGAAAACGTACAAGAAGAAGAGCGTGATGTATTTAAAGTACCAGCTTTCATGCATGACATGCTTGAGAAAAAATGGCTTGGAAGTAAAACGGGTCAAGGCTTCTTCTTAAAACAAGGAAAAGAAATTTTAGAATTAAATCCTGAAACGATGGAATACGAAGCGCGTAAAAAATTAAAAGCTGCATCCGTAGAGTTAAGTAAACAAGAAAAAGGATTAGCGAATAAATTGAAAGCGCTTGTATACGCGAAAGACCGTGCAGGAGAGTTGTTATGGAACATCATTACACCAACTCTTTTATACTCTGCAAAACTTCATAAAGAGATTGCTGACGATATCGTTGCAATTGACCAAGCGATGAAGTGGGGCTTCGGCTGGGAGCAAGGGCCATTTGAAGTGTGGGATGCAATTGGTGTTGAAAAATCTGTTCAAAAGATGGAAGAAAACGGCGTAGTTGTTCCTACTTGGGTGAAAGAAATGTTAGAGAAAGGTTTCACTACTTTCTACAAACATGATAACGGAGATAGCTACTATTACGATAATGGCGAATATAAGCGAATCGAACGTAATAAAAAGGCAATTTCTCTTAAGCAATTAAAAGCGAAAAATGGCGTATTAAAGAAAAATAGCGGAGCGAGCTTAATTGATTTAGGTGACGGTATCCTTTGCTTAGAATTCCATTCGAAGAGCAATGCAATTGGTATGGATATTACGCAAATGATTAACTACGCTGTTGATGAAGTAGAAAAGAATTATAAAGGTCTTGTTATCGGTAACCAATCGAAGAACTTCTGCGTTGGTGCGAACCTAGCAATGATCTTAATGGAAGCACAAGACGACAATTACTTTGAAATTGAGTTGGTTGTGAAAAACTTCCAAGATGCAATGACGAAAATTAAGTACTCTTCTAAGCCAGTTGTAGCAGCACCATATGGTATGACGCTTGGCGGAGGTACAGAAGTTTGCTTACCAGCAGCTAGCATTCAAGCTTCTAGTGAAACGTATATGGGCTTAGTAGAAGTTGGTGTTGGTTTAATTCCTGGCGGAGGCGGTAATAAAGAGCTATACATTAAACACTTAAATAAAATGCCAAACGGTGTAGAGTTTGACCTGCAAAAAGTTGCGAATAAAGTGTTCGAATCTGTAGCGATGGCGAAAGTTTCTACATCAGCACAAGAAGCTGTATCGAACAACTTCTTAGGCGATAAAGACGGTATTAGTGTGAATGGTGATCACTTACTATATGATGCGAAACAAAAAGCACTTGCTTTATATGAAGCTGGCTATAAAGCGCCGATTCGTAAAAAGATACCAGTTGTTGGTGAAACAGGATATGCAACTCTTGTACTTGGTGCAGAAGCAATGCATTTATCAGGTTACATTTCTGAACATGATCTTCACATTGCGAAGAAACTTGCATATGTCATCGCGGGCGGAAAAGTGCCGTACGGAACAGAAGTTGATGAGCAGTATTTATTAGATGTAGAACGTGAAGCATTTATTAGCTTAGTAAGTGAGATGAAATCACAAGCAAGAATGCAGCACATGCTTGTAAAAGGAAAGCCATTACGTAACTAATAACGAGGGGAGATATCGTTCATGAGAGAAGCTGTCATTGTTGCGGGAGCAAGAACACCAATTGGAAAAGCAAAGAGGGGTTCATTAAAAACAGTTCGTCCTGACGATCTAGGGGCATTAGTAGTAAAGGAAACATTAAAGCGTGCGAATTATGAAGGACCAATCGATGATTTAATTTTCGGTTGTGCGATGCCAGAAGCAGAGCAAGGTTTAAATATGGCTCGTAATATCGGCGGATTAGCAGGACTTTCTTACGATGTTCCAGCTATTACGATTAACCGCTACTGTTCTTCAGGTTTACAAAGTATCGCTTACGGAGCAGAGCGTATTATGCTTGGTCACTCTGAAGCTGTATTATCAGGCGGGGCAGAATCAATGAGTTTAGTTCCAATGATGGGACACGTTGTTCGTCCGAATAGTCGCCTTGTAGAAGCAGCTCCAGAATATTATATGGGTATGGGACATACAGCAGAGCAAGTTGCTGTGAAATATGGAATTTCTCGTGAAGAGCAAGATGCATTTGCAGTAAGAAGTCATCAACGCGCTGCGAAAGCATTAGCGGCAGGTAACTTCGCTGATGAAACAGTATCTGTAGATGTGACGTTACGTACTGTTGGATCAAACAATAAACTGCAAGAAGAAACAATCATTTTCGCACAAGACGAAGGTGTGAGAGCAGAAACGTCGCTAGACATTTTAGGTAAATTACGTCCAGCATTTAACGTTCGCGGTTCTGTAACAGCTGGTAACTCTTCACAAATGAGTGACGGTGCAGCATCTGTACTATTAATGGATCGTGAAAAAGCAGTGAGCGATGGCATGAAGCCGCTTGCGAAATTCCGTTCATTTGCAGTAGCTGGCGTACCACCAGAAGTAATGGGAATCGGCCCAATCGCTGCAATTCCAAAAGCGTTAAAACTAGCTGGCTTAGAGCTATCTGATATTGGCTTATTCGAACTAAACGAAGCATTTGCTTCTCAATCGATCCAAGTTATTCGTGAACTTGGTTTAGATGAAGAAAAAGTAAACGTAAACGGTGGTGCAATCGCACTTGGACATCCACTTGGCTGTACAGGAGCAAAACTAACACTATCTCTTATTCACGAAATGAAACGCCGCAACGAACAATTCGGTATCGTAACAATGTGTATTGGCGGCGGAATGGGAGCAGCGGGAGTGTTTGAATTACTATAAAAAAAGTGGAAGCGGTTCGCTCAGAACGAGACGACGCTAAAGCAAAGAATGGAAGCAACCAAGGTTTATAAAAAATAAAATTGAGAGCCAGCTTCTTTCAAAAAGAGAGAAGCGGCTCATGAAAATATGAAGGAGGAAATTTTCATGGAAAAAACAGTAGGAAATGCGGTTAAAGGCGGTAGCTTTTTAGTTGATGAGATTACGATTGATCAAGTGTTTACGCCAGAAGATTTTTCATCTGAGCATAAAATGATTGCAAAAACGACAGAGGACTTTATCGTAAATGAAGTTCTTCCAGAGCTTGAATATTTAGAACAACATGAGTTTGATCGTTCTGTTCGTCTTTTAAAAGAAGCTGGGGAGCTTGGTTTATTAGGCGCTGACGTACCAGAAGAGTACGGCGGAATTGGTCTTGATAAAGTAAGCTCAGCGTTAATCGCAGAGAAATTCTCTCGCGCTGGCGGCTTTGCAATTACTCACGGTGCTCACGTAGGTATCGGATCGTTACCAATCGTATTATTCGGTAACGAAGAGCAAAAGAAAAAGTATTTACCATTACTTGCAACTGGTGAGAAATTAGCTGCATACGCATTAACAGAGCCAGGTTCAGGATCTGACGCATTAGGTGCAAAAACAACTGCACGTTTAAATGCAGAAGGTACACATTATGTATTAAATGGTGAAAAACAATGGATTACAAACTCTGCATTCGCTGACGTATTTATCGTGTATGCAAAAATTGATGGAGAGCACTTCTCAGCATTTATCGTAGAGAAAGAATATGCTGGCGTATCTACAAGCCCAGAAGAAAAGAAAATGGGTATTAAATGTTCTTCAACTCGTACGTTAATTTTAGAAGATGCATTAGTACCGAAAGAAAACTTACTTGGTGAAATCGGTAAAGGTCATATTATCGCTTTCAACATTTTAAATATCGGCCGTTATAAATTAGGTGTTGGTACAGTTGGATCTGCGAAACGTGCAGTAGAAATTTCAGCACAATATGCAAACCAACGTCAACAGTTCAAGCAACCAATCGCTCGCTTCCCATTAATTCAAGAGAAACTTGCGAATATGGCAGCAAAAACATATGCAGCTGAAAGCTCTGTATATCGTACAGTAGGTTTATTCGAAAGCCGCATGAGCACATTATCTGAAGAAGAAGTAAAAGACGGTAAAGCAGTAGCAGCTTCTATCGCTGAATATGCAATCGAGTGCTCTTTAAACAAAGTATTCGGTTCTGAAGTATTAGACTATACAGTAGATGAAGGTGTTCAAATTCACGGTGGTTACGGGTTTATGGCAGAGTACGAGATTGAAAGAATGTACCGTGATTCTCGTATTAACCGTATTTTCGAAGGAACGAACGAAATTAATCGCCTAATCGTACCAGGTACGTTCTTACGTAAAGCGATGAAAGGTGAATTACCACTTCTTCAAAAAGCACAAAAATTACAAGAAGAGTTAATGATGATGATGCCAGAAGAAGTAGGCGATGAGCCATTAGCACTTCAAAAATATTTAGTAACTAACGCGAAGAAAATCGGCTTAATGGTAGCTGGATTAGCTGCTCAAAAATACGGTAAAGCATTAGATAAAGAGCAAGAAATTCTTGTGAATATCGCTGACATTGTAAGCAATCTATACGCAATGGAATCAGCTGTTCTTCGTACAGAAAAAGCAATCAAAACAACTGGTCTTGAAAAGAATAAACAAAAAGTGTTATACACTGAAGTATTCTGCCAAGAAGCATTTAACGAAATCGAAGCAGATGCGAAAGAAACACTTATCGCAGTTGAAAACGGCGACATGCTGCGCATGATGTTATCATCATTACGTAAATTAACTCGCCACACACCACTTAACGTAATTCCGAAGAAACGTGAAATCGCTGCGAAAATTTTAGAAGATGAGCGTTATACAGTTTAATAGATGAAAGAGAACCAGTAGCCGATTGGCTACTGGTTTTTTATTGCTGAATTCTTGAATAAAGCTGTTTTACATATGTATGTGTAAACAGCTCTTTTTTATGGAGGTAAAGAAGATGAAGGTAATAAGTGTAGGAACAGTTCATCAAATCGCATTTTTACCGCGTCTATTTCCAATTAACTGTTACTTCGTTGAAGAAGAGACAGGATTAACTTTAATTGATGCGGCTTTACCGTTTTGTGCAAAGAAGATTTTACAATCAGCTCGGAAAATAGGAAAACCGATTACGAATATCGTTATTACACATGCGCATGATGACCATGTAGGAGCGCTTGATGTTATAAAACAAGTGCTGCCGGATGTTCCGGTCTATATTTCAAAAAGAGATGCATGTTTACTTGAAGGAGATAAGGTACTGCAAGAGGGAGAACGAAATACACCAATAAAAGTGGGAGTGTCAAAACAGATAAATACGATTCCAGATATTCTTCTTCAAGAGGGAGATAAAGTTGGTTCTCTTGTAGCGATTGGAGCTCCAGGTCATACACCGGGATCAATGGCGTTTTTAGACACAAGAAATGATGCACTCATTGTTGGAGATGCATTTCAAACGAGAGGAGGATTAGCGGTAGCAGGACAGTTGAAGTGGCTTTTCCCGTTTCCTATGTTTGGTACGTGGGATGCAGAAGTTTCATTAGCAAGCGCGCAGAAATTGCTGGAGTATAAGCCGTCTTTATTGGCGACAGGACATGGGAAAATGATTGAAAATCCGTTAATACAAATGCAACGGGCGATTGAAGAAGCGGAAAGGAATTTAAGTAGAAAGAGCCTCTAATCGTTTAGAGGCTCTTTTTAGTTAAATGATTATTTAGCAGACTTTTTAATGAATACGATTTGAAAAAAACAGAATACTAAAGAAGAATGAAAGAAGAAAGGTAGGAGTATTCCATGCAAAATTTAACAGAGCTTGAAGTAGAAAACTTACGTCATTTAATTGGTGGACACGCAACAATTATTAACAAGTTGGAGCAGTATGCACAGACGTGTACAGATCCACAACTGAAACAAATGCTACAAAAAGATGCGCAAGATGCAAGAAATACGAAACAGCAATTAATGACTTTCCTAGGATAGGAGGAAGAGAAAGATGAATGAAAAAGATATGGTAAATGATTATTTAGCAGGATTAAATGCAAGTTTAACAAGTTATGCAAATTATATTTCTCAGTCTGATAATGAACAGTTACATCAAACGTTAATCCAAATTCGTAATCAAGATGAAATGCGTCAACGTAATATGTATGAGTACGCAAAGCAAAAGAGTTATTATAAACCAGCAGCACCTGCGAATCCGATGATTGTGCAGCAATTGAAAAGTCAGTTAAGTGCAGAATAATAGGATGAAAAAACGAGCGAAAATGAATTCGCTCGTTTTATTTTTTGTATGTCAATAAATACATAATAAATATTTTTCCAGTTGTAACAAATATGAAGAAAATGGAATATAACAATTCACAAAAAGGACAAAAACTTTGTTCAATATTTCACAAAGTATCCATGGTTTCTATCGTGGGAACCTCTATAATTAAGAATGTAAAGAACAAAAGAAATAGATTATATGATCAATTAGGAGAGATTGCTATGAAAAGACATACAAGAAAAATTGCAATTATCGGTACTGGATTAGTTGGATCAAGTTGTGCGTATTCCATTGTAAATCAAGGGATTTGCGAAGAGCTATTATTAATTGATATAAATCATGAACGTGCAGTTGGGGAAGCAATGGATTTATCACATTGCATTAACTTTACAAATACAAGAACAAAAGTATATGCAGGAAGCTATGAAGACTGCAAAGATATGGACATTGTCATTATTACAGCAGGACCAGCACCAAAACCAGGGCAAAGTCGCTTAGATACTTTAGGAGCGAGTGCGAAGATTATGGAAAGTGTTGTTGGTGGCGTAATGGAAAGTGGATTTGATGGTATTTTCTTACTTGCATCGAACCCAGTTGATATTATTACATATGAAGTTTGGAAATTATCTGGATTACCTAGAAATCGCGTAATCGGTACTGGTACATCACTAGATTCTTCTCGCTTAAGAACAATTTTATCTGAAATGCTACATGTAGACCCTCGTAGTATTCATGGGTATTCATTAGGAGAACATGGTGATTCTCAAATGGTTGCTTGGTCTCACGTAACTGTTGGTGGAAAGCCAATTCTGCAAATTTTAGAAGAACAAAAAGAACGATTTGGTGAAATAGATTTAGATGAAATCGTTGAGAAGACTGCAAAAGCCGGATGGGAAATTTATAAACGTAAAGGAACTACTTATTACGGAATCGGAAATTCTCTAGCATATATTGCAAGCTCAATCTTTAATGATGATCACCGTGTCATTGCTGTATCAGCCATTTTAGATGGTGAGTATGGTGAATATGATATTTGTACAGGAGTACCAGCTATTATTACTAGAGACGGTATAAGAGAAGTTGTAGAACTCAATTTAACAGAGGATGAAGAATCTCGATTCGCAAAATCAAACGATATTTTACGTGATTATATGAAAACAATTGGTTACTAACTTATAGAAGAAGGTGAAACAAATGAAGGAATATATAATGTCTCGTGTATTTAAAGCATCTGCTGGAATCGCACAAGGTATTTTCGTATCCCTCGGAATTGGTTTACTGATCGAAAATATAGGAAGAATTGTTGATATACCATTACTTATTACAATCGGAGTTGTTGCAAAATCACTTATGGCACCAGCAATTGGTGCCGGAATTGCTTTTATGCTCGGTGCAAATGGCCTTGTAATCTTCTCGGCTATGGTGGCTGGAGCAATTGGTGCCGGATCCATTTCAATTACTGAAGCAGGTCTAATTATTAAAACAGGTGAGCCAATCGGTGCTTTATTAACAGCAACTTTAGCTGTATATATTGGTAAACGTTTAAGCGGAAAAACTGCGTTAGATATGATGCTCGTTCCATTTGCGGCAATATTAGGTTCTGGTTTAGTAGGTATTTGGTTATCTCATAATATTACTCCTGTTTTAAATACAGTTGGAGCATTTATTAAAGATAGCTCAGCTGGTAGCCCGTTTATCGCTTCTATCGTCATTGCAGTAGTTTGGGGATTATTACTTATCTCTCCAGCTTCATCAGCTGCGTTAGCGATCGCACTTAGCTTAGACGGTGTTGCAGGTGGTGCTGCTCTTGCAGGCTGCGTTGCTCAGTTTATCGGATTCTCTGTTATCTCAGCGAAAGAAAACAATTTAGGTGGCATATTAGCTCAAGCACTTTGTACTCCGAAAGTACAGTTACCAAATATCACTAAAAATCCAATGATTCTCGTCCCAACTGTCGTCGCCAGTGCTATAGTTGGTCCAGTATCCGCATTAATTTTCCAACTGGAAGCAGGAAAGGAAATTGCAGGTCTTGGATTAAGTTCTCTTATCGCACCAATTAATTTAATTTCTAGCGAAGGATGGGAAGTTGTCCCAGCGATGGTAATCACTTATATCATCATTCCAGTAGCTGTTTCTTATATACTTTACATTGCTCTTAAAAAAGCAGGTCGTATTCACTCTGGTGATATGACTGTACCGCAATCTTAAATTGAAAATCTCCTTAATAATAGATAAAAGCAGACTGAGCCACAGTCTGCTTTTTTATGTTACATTTTATGATTTTGTTTTACTGGAACTTTTATTGGTTCTTTTGCTAATAAGAGCTGAACGCCGAAGTATAGTATGCTTGCAAGTGTCATTCCAGAAACGGCATCTAAAAAGGCATGCTGCTTCGTAAATAGCGTTGATAAAATAATAAGTGTACCGAAGAAAGTAAGGATGTAATATTCAAAAGCATGTTGTTCTCTACGCTTAAAGGCAGCTAACATAATTACAAATGTAGTAAGAACGTGAATGCTAGGGAAACAGTTTACCGGTTGATCGATACTATAAATATAGCGAACTAGTTCAGAAAATACATCTGTTCCAACGACAGTCGGACGCGGTACAGTTGTTTGCCAAAAATAATAAATAGAAAAACAAGCAAGCTTTCCAAAAATAACACTACTTAAAGTGACATAATATTGCTTTCGGTCAGCGAAGCAGTAATAAATAAGTGCGCCGTATAAGTATGGAAACCAAAGTAAATAAGGAATAATAAATGCTTTTACAAATGGAATCCAATCATCTACTACAGTTGTAACGTCTACTGCGTGAACAGTCGATTTATTTAATACGTCGTAAAGGGGACTTACGAGTACGAGTAGAAGTATATAACTTAACGGAAGAAAAGATGAAAGTTTAAATTTCTTCATGTTGATCTCCTATGTTTAGTAATGTAAGTAAATTCAATTGATTATAATATAGAAACGTGAATTGGGCTATCGATTTTACTTACATTTTCTTGAATTAACCTTACGTTTTTGTCACTTGACTAAAAAGAAGGGGGAGGGTGCTAAATGAAGCGTTTATCGTATTTCTTATTTTTTATATTGATATGCCTAGTCGGTGCTGGGTGTGCAAAGGATAAAGAAGGAGAGAAATTAGAATATAACGGAAGAGCACTCGTAATTGGAGTTGTTGGAGAAAAGCCGAAAGATACGTTTAGGAATGTAAAGTTTGAGGAAATGAAGTTAGAGGCACTGGAAAAGAAATCTAAGGAAGTGGATGGTTTTCTAATAATGAAAGATCACTTTCAAGAAGCCTCAACAGAGCAGTATAAAAATGTATTTTCATCGCTAAAGAAACCAGTATTTTTTATCGGTTTACAAGATAAATTATATTCAATTTTTATTACAAAAGGGATAGAGTATAACAGTGCACGAAAAGATGTAAATGCGATGTATACGCAAGGTTTTGCGAATATCGGAAGTGGTGAAGGGCAACAATGGGCAATTGGTTTATCAAATGGTGGAAACACAGAAGAAAGTATTCATAATATGTATATCGTAGTATTTCAAACAATTGCAGATTATTTGAATAGATGATGAAGGAGCCTGCAAAAGAGGCTTCTTATTTTTTTAAATAAACGTTTGTTTAAGCTGTATGTTCGGTAGGAAGAAACCGATGTAACTTAAGGGTTAAGAAAGAAAAATGGAGAATTAATCAAACGTTTGTTTAAGCTGTATGTTCGGTAGAAAGAAACTCATGTAGTTCAAAGGTTAACGAAGAAAAATGGAGAATTAATCAAACGCTTGTTTAAGATATATGTTTGGTGCAGAATCTAAAAAATTTATATATTTATTTTTTTCTTAACAAATGGCGGAAAAATAAGAAAAATTCGCAGGATTATTAAAAATTATCACGAAATAAGTAAAAGTTTAGCGAATAATGGTTTGAAATAATAAAACGTTTTCTATATGATAAAGGTAAAGGTTAGTAAAAAAGTAGGTGAATTTATGACAGTAACATTTTATTCATATCCAAAGTGTGGCACATGTCAAAAGGCAAAGAAATGGTTTGAGGCAAACGATGTAGCATATGAGATGATTCATATTGTTGAAAATCCACCATCAAAAGAAGATTTACGTAATTTACATGAAAAAAGTGAATTACCATTAAAAAAATTCTTTAATACAAGTGGAATGCGTTACCGTGAACTTGGTCTGAAAGATAAGTTGAAAGATGCAAGCGAAGACGAAATGTATGAGCTTTTAGCATCTGATGGCATGTTGATTAAACGTCCAATTGTAACAGATGGAACGAATGTAACACTTGGTTTTAACGAAGAGCAGTTTGAAAGTGTGTGGAAAAAGTACCAATAAGGTATTTTTACATAATTAATACATTCACTGGAGGTACAGTCATGAGCATTCCAAATAATTTACGTTACTCTGAAGAACACGAATGGGTAAAAACTGAAGGTAATGAAGTTGTTATCGGTATCACTCACTTTGCACAAGGTGAGCTAGGCGATATCGTATTCGTTGAACTTCCTGAAGTAGGTGCAACAATCGAAGCTGACGAGCCATTCGGAAGCGTAGAATCTGTTAAAACAGTTTCTGAGTTATACGCACCTGTAAGCGGTAAAGTTGTAGCAGTAAACGAAGAATTAAGTGACCAACCAGAACTTGTTAACGAATCTCCATACGAGGGTGCATGGATGGTTAAAGTTGAACTTTCTGATGCAAGCCAAGTTGAGAAGTTATTAACTGCAGAAAAATATGCAGAAATGACAAACCAAGACTAATTATAGTCGACTAAAGGACAGCCTTTGTGCTGTCCTTTTTTATTTTATGTAAAATAATGAATGTAGAATCATATACTAATTATCGTGTAGGAGAACGTTTTTTGAAAAAAATTTTCGTTTAATCTTTATGCAGGTTTAGCCGTTTTTGTTTTTCGTTGTCTAGCTCCAGCGACTAGATTGTTCGGTGGCTTCGCTTCTTCCTACAAGGCAAAAAGCGCCTCTACGTCAGAAGCTCCATCCCCCTCACAATCTAAACGAGCCGCTTCCGCTTTTCATTGTCCATCTCCAGCGACTAGATTGTTCGGTGGCTTCGCTTCTTCCTACAAGGCAAAAAGCGCCTCTACGTCAGAAGCTCCATCCCCCTCACAATCTAAACGAGCCGCTTCCGCTTTTCATTGTCCATCTCCAGCGACTAGATTGTTCGGTGGCTTCGCTTCTTCCTACAAGGCAAAAAGCGCCTCTACGTCAGAAGCTCCATCCCCCTCACAATCTAAACGAGCCGCTTCCGCTTTTCATTGTCCATCTCCAGCGGCTAGATTGTTCGGTGGCTTCGCTTCTTCCTACAAGGCAAAAAGCGCCTTTACGTCAGAAGCTCCATCCCCCCTCACAATCTGAACGAGCCGCTTGCGCTTTTCATTGTCTAGCTCCACCTCCTAGCCCTTCATGTCTAAGAACCTTCCGCACGAGAAGACAAAAAGCGTCTTCTGTACGGAAGAACCTTAGCCAACAGGGCTAAACAGTCGGTTTCGCTTTTCTTTTGCAAAAATAAACAGGAAACAACATGAAAATAACGAATATACTATATACTAAGTTCAAGGTTATATAGTATATGGTGATCGGGTGATGACATATGATTTATGTAGAAAAAGTCATTATTGTAGAAGGTACATCAGATAGAAGAAAGATTGAATCTATTATTCGTGAACCGGTGGAAATTGTTTGTACAAATGGTACAATTGGTTTATCGAAAATGGATGAGCTCGTTGATCAGTTTTTTGATAAGGAAGTGTATGTGCTAGTAGATGCTGATGATGCTGGAGAAAAGTTAAGGAAACAATTTCGAAAAGAATTTCCGCAAGCCGAGCATATCTATATTGATCGCTCGTACCGAGAAGTGGCAACTGCGCCATCTACACACTTAGCAAATGTATTATGGGGAGCCGACATTGACGTTTATACAGAATATTTACGGTAAGGAATGATAGAAGTGATTGATTGGACAGGAGCCGAAGCTACATCCCTAATAGAGAACGAAGAAAAAACAGTGTTATATGTATATACTCCAATGTGTGGAACATGCCAATTAGCAAAAAAGATGTTAACAGTCGTTGAGATGACAATTGAAGAGTTGAAAATTGGGATGTTAGATTTAAATTATGCTCCACATTTAGCAAAAGAGTATGGGATTGAAAGTGTACCTTGTTTACTTGTTTTTGAAAATGGGACACTGATGAAGAAGATATACGCATTTCATTCGGTTGAATATTTATATACGGAATTAAAGTAGGCGGCAAAATTTTTGCCGCCTCGACATATTTCTTGGGAAATATGTCGAGATGCAGGATGGATACAGTATTTGTCGAGCGAAAATAACAGGATTGCTCTTTAGTGAGAGGGAATGGTATGTAATAGAAAGTGATATGAAGGATGTGATTTAGGGTGAGATTATATTCTTTGCTTCAATCATTTGTAAATTACGCTAATGGTCAATATCATTTAGAGCCGCTTTTAAGACAAGAGGAAAAAACTGTTAATTTCCGTTTGGGAGATGAAAGTTGTTCGTTACAAATTTCAAGAGATTATATAGAGCTGGTACATGAGGAAAGAGGAACGGAACAAATCATTTGCTTAGACGAAAAGGATATAGAACAATTGGTTAATGGAAATGTACGATTGCAAATGTTAATGAACGATGGACGTGTACAATATTCGGGAACGTATCGAACGATGCTATTAGTCGAATCGATGTTTCATATATGTAAACCGATGTCAGTAGGTGCTTAAAATTCTGAAGGTTCATTTTTTGCGAAAATTTCTGTTGACATGGTGTTTGGATATTGATACAATTCAATTCATAAAATATAGACAATTTCATAAATTACAAATCAGACGAAAATTGAATCTGATTTCTCTTATCAAGAGAGGTGGAGGGACTGTGCCCTGTGAAGCCCGGCAACCGTCAACTTATGTTGAAATGGTGCCAATTCCTGCAAAGCAAATGCTTTGAGAGATGAGAGAGAGGGATAATGTTGTTATATACGCACATAAACCTTTCTGCTTCTCTAAAGCAGAAAGGTTTTTTTATTGTTTGAATGTGGAGGACATTCAAACAATAAAAGTAGTGATAACGGTGGACTACACGCATTAAACATAAAAAATTGCGGAGTCGACCTAAACAAAAAAAAGGGGTGATACATCATGATTCTATTAGAGAATGTAAAGAAAATATATAAAGCAAAAAGCGGTGATGTCACTGCTGTAGATAACGCCAATTTAAAAATAGAAAAAGGCGAAATATTTGGTGTTATCGGATATAGCGGCGCTGGGAAAAGTTCTTTAATCAGATTGTTTAATCAGTTAGAAAAACCGACTTCTGGCCAAATTACAATTGCGGATCGTGTTATATCAACAATTACAGGAAGTGAACTTCGTAAGGCAAGGCAAGAAATCGGAATGATTTTTCAACACTTCAACTTACTTTGGTCACGAACTGTACGTGAAAATATTGAGTTTCCACTTGAAATTGCAGGTGTTGATAAAACGAAGAGAAGAAAACGTGTTGATGAATTAATTCATCTTGTCGGATTAGAAGGAAGAGGAGACGCGTACCCATCTCAGCTGAGCGGGGGACAAAAACAACGCGTTGGGATTGCAAGAGCATTAGCTAACAACCCACAAGTACTTTTATGTGATGAAGCAACGTCGGCTCTTGATCCAGAAACGACAGATCAAATTTTGGATTTACTATTAGACATCAATAAGCGCCTTGGTTTAACAATTGTACTCATTACACATGAGATGCACGTAATTCGAAAGATTTGTAATCGAGTGGCGGTAATGGAGAGAGGAAAGATTGTAGAAACGGGTCCAGTACTTGATGTATTCCGTAATCCGAAGCAAGATATTACGAAACGATTTGTACAGCAGTTAACAGATTCTGAAGATACAAATGAAACGATTGAAAGTTTAATTGAAAAATATCCAGATGGAAAAGTAATTCGTTTGCAGTTTATTGGTGAGGCTGTAGAAAGACCAGTGCTTCAACGATTGATGCAACGCAGTGATATAGAAGTTAGCATTTTGCAAGGAAATATCGCACAAACGAATAACGGTTCTTACGGTAGTTTAGTTGTTCATTTAAATGGTGAGGAAACAGCGATCCAGCAAGCAATAGAAGGAATTCATCAAGATCAAGTAGAGCTGGAGGTGATTGCACATGGATAAGTTACTCGCAAATGTTGATTGGAATCAAATGTTAGAAGCAACGGGTGAAACGTTATATATGACGGCAATCGCAGCTCTTGCGACATTTGTTTTAGGACTAATTTTAGGATTGTTACTCTTCATGACAGCGAAAGATAATTTATGGGAAAACAAATCAATTAATACGGTGATTGGAGCATTCGTAAATATATTCCGTTCTATACCGTTCATCATTTTAATTATTTTATTAATCCCATTCACAAAGATTCTTCTTGGAACAATTCTTGGAGCAAGTGCAGCGCTGCCGGCTTTAATTATTGGAGCGGCACCATTCTACGCGAGAATGGTTGAAATCGCACTTCGCGAAATTGATAAAGGTGTAATTGAAGCTTCAAAAGCAATGGGAGCAAAAACAAGCACAATTATTTTGAAAGTGTTAATTCCAGAATCGTTACCAGCATTAGTATCTGGTATTACGGTTACGACAATTGCTTTAGTAGGATATACAGCAATGGCGGGAGTTGTTGGTGCTGGTGGCCTTGGAACACTTGCTTACTTAGAAGGATTCCAAAGAGGAAATAACGATGTAACAATCGTTGCGACAATTTGTGTATTACTAGTTGTATTTTTAATTCAGTGGATTGGTGATAGTTTAACGACTCGAATAGATAAACGATAATAAAAAACGGGAGGATGTTTCAAATGAAAAAATTATTACTTACGGCACTTATTTCAACTTCAATTTTTGGCTTAGCTGCTTGTGGCGGGAAAGATAAAGATGAAAAGAAGCTTGTTGTTGGTGCTTCTAACGTACCGCACGCTGAAATTTTAGAAAAGGCAAAACCGTTACTTGAGAAAAAAGGAATTGAATTAGAAGTGAAAAAATTCCAAGATTACGTGTTGCCAAATAAATCGTTAGCGGATAAGGATTTAGATGCAAACTACTTCCAGCACATTCCGTATTTAGAAAAAGAAATTAAAGATAAAAAGTATGACTTTGAAGTAGCAGGGAAAATTCATTTAGAGCCAATTGGTGTATATTCTCAAAAATATAAGAGCTTAAAAGAACTTCCGGACGGAGCGACAATTATTATGAGTAATTCTGTTGCTGACCATGGACGTGGTTTAGCAATTTTACAAAAAGAAGGTATTTTAAAAGTTAAAGATGGGGTAGATCCAGTTAAAGCAACTCCAAAAGATATTGCAGATAATCCGAAAAATCTAAAATTCAAAACGGATATCGAGCCTGGTTTATTGCCACAAGTGTATAACAATAAAGAAGGCGACGCTGTTTTAATTAACTCTAACTATGCAATTGATGCAAAGTTAAATCCGGAAAAAGATGCAATTGCAATTGAAGGAAATGATTCACCGTACGCAAACATAGTAGCTGTTCGTAAAGGCGATAAAGATAAGAAAGAGATTAAAGCTCTTGTAGAAGTATTACATTCTAAAGAAATTGAAGACTTCATTAATAAAGAATATAAAGGGGCAGTTGTTCCTGTAAAAGAATAATTGCTGAAAAGGGCTGGTGTATGCCAGCCTTTTTTATAACTACATAACTATAGGGGAGAAGGGGACATCATATGAGAAAGATTCTATTGTCAGTTGTTACAGCGCTGTCTGTATTTACATTAGCTGCTTGCGGAGGGAAAGAAGAGAATAAGCTTGTTGTTGGAGCTTCTAACGTGCCGCACGCTGTTATTTTGGAGAAAGCACAGCCAATCTTAGAGAAAAAAGGCATTAAGTTAGAGATTAAAAAGTTCCAGGATTATGTACTGCCAAATAAAGCGTTAGCGGATAAGGAAATTGATGCGAACTACTTCCAACACATTCCTTACTTAGATAAAGAAATTCAAGAAAAGGGATATAAAATTGTAAACGCAGGAAAAATCCATTTAGAGCCAATGGGGATTTATTCTAAGAAATATAAAAGTTTAAAAGAATTGCCAGATGGCGGAACAGTTATTATGAGTAATAACGTAGCGGAGCGTGGCCGTATGCTCGCATTGTTACAAAAAGGCGGCGTTATTAAATTAAAAGACGGTGTAGATGTTGTTAAAGCGACAGTAAAAGATGTTGTAGAAAATCCGAAAAACTTAAAGTTTAAAACAGATGTAGAGCCTGGATTGTCACCAAAGCTGTATGAAAATAATGAGGGAGATGCTTTATTTATTAATTCGAACTATGCAATTGATGCAAAATTAAATCCAACGAAGGATGCAATTGCGATTGAAGGATCAGACTCTCCGTATGCAAACATCATTGCAGTTCGTAAAGGTGACGAGAAGAAAAAAGAAATTAAAGAATTAGTAGAAGTATTGCATTCAAAAGAAATTCAAGACTTTATTAATAAAGAATATAAAGGTGCTGTACTTCCGATAAGTGAATAATTATAAGGAAAGGACTGGGAATTTACCGGTCCTTTTTTCTTTATATAAATAAGAAGAAAGGTGTATCATATAAAGGTGAAAAGGAAATACTTATATACATTTGTGAAAAAACGGTTACTTTTTTTCGTCGTTTGCGATATCATTTTATTTGATATAAAATTAGAATGAGAATAAAATGAGAATATGAACGTTTTAGGAATTTTTAAAATGTATATATAGGATTAATGGAGGTATTGAGATGGCTGGTTCTACATTAACGGTTAAAGACTTACACGTATCAATTGACGGCAAAGAAATTTTAAAGGGTGTAAACCTTGAAGTAAAAGGTGGAGAAATCCACGCAATTATGGGACCTAACGGAACAGGTAAATCAACTTTATCTTCTGCAATTATGGGTCACCCAAAGTATGAAGTAACAGAAGGTAGCATCATCATCGACGGTGAAGATGTATTAGAAATGGAAGTAGACGAGCGCGCACAAGCGGGTCTATTCCTAGCAATGCAATATCCAAGTGAAATTAGCGGAGTAACAAACGCTGACTTCTTACGTTCTGCAATTAACGCACGTCGTGAAGAAGGCGATGAAATTTCTCTTATGAAATTTATCCGTACATTAGATAAAAACATGGAATTCCTAGAAATGGATCCAGAAATGGCACAACGTTACTTAAACGAAGGTTTCTCTGGTGGAGAGAAAAAACGTAACGAAATTCTTCAATTAATGATGATTGAGCCAAAAATCGCAATCTTAGACGAAATCGACTCAGGTCTTGATATCGATGCATTAAAAGTTGTATCTAAAGGTATTAACCAAATGCGCGGCGAAGAGTTCGGTTGCCTAATGATTACGCATTACCAACGTTTATTAAACTACATCACTCCAGACTTCGTTCACGTTATGATGAACGGTCGTATTGTTAAATCTGGTGGCCCTGAGCTTGCACAACGTCTAGAAGCTGAAGGTTACGACTGGATTAAAAAAGAATTAGGTATTGAAGACGAAACAGCAGAGCAAGAAGCGTAAGAGAGGAGCATAAACATGACAATCGGTACATTACCTTTCGATCAAGAAACAATCCGTCAGCGCGCAAGCGAAGTAAACGAAGCTGCTTGGTTGACTGAGTTCCGCTTACAAGCTCTTGCACAAGCAACAGAACTTCCAATGCCAACGCCTGATAAAACGAAAATTGAAAAATGGGACTTTATCGGAAAAGGCGACGCTGCTAAGCAAGAGCCTGTAAGTTCTTTAACAGAGCTTCCAGAAGCAGTGAAAAACTTAATCGATGAAAATAACAGTGTATTAGTACAACGTACTGGTACAACTGCGTTCGTTTCTTTAGCAGACGAAGCAAAAGAAAAAGGTGTTATTTTTACAGACATCGTAACAGCTGCAACAGAGCATGCTGAACTATTACAAAAGTATTTAATGAAAGACGGCGTGAAGGTAGACGAGCATCGTTTAACTGCACTTCATGCTGCATTAATCAACGGCGGTGCATTCGTATATGTTCCGAAAAACGTTGTTCTTGAAACTCCACTTCAAGCTGTATTCTTAGTAGACGGCGAAGAAGCTAACGTATATAACCATGTATTATTCGTAGCTGATGCGAACAGTACTGCAACTTATGTAGAAAACTATGTTGCAAATGAAAATGCTAAAGGTATTGCAAATATCGTAGCAGAAGTAATCGTGGAACAAGGCGCACAAGTTAAATTTGGTGCGGTTGATCTATTAGCAAAAGACGTAACAACTTACGTTAACCGCCGCGGTGTTGTTGGACGCGACGGCCGCATTGATTGGGCTCTAGGCCTTATGAATGACGGAAATACAATTTCCGAGAACGTTACAAACTTAATGGGCGACGGTTCATATGCTGATACGAAAACAGTAACAATTGGCCGTGGTAACCAAACACAAAACTTTACAACTAAAGTTGTTCACTTCGGTAAACACTCTGAAGGTTGGATTTTAAAACACGGTGTACAAAAAGATAGTGCAACATCTATCTTTAACGGAATTGGTAAGATTGAACACGGTGCATCTAAATCAAACGCACAACAATCTTCTCGCGTTCTTATGTTAGATGAGAAAGCACGCGGTGATGCAAACCCAATTCTTTTAATCGACGAAGATGATGTAATGGCAGGTCACGCAGCTTCAGTAGGCCGCGTAGATCCGTACCAATTATACTACTTGATGAGCCGTGGTATTCCAAAACGCGAAGCAGAACGTTTAGTCATCCATGGATTCTTAGCACCTGTAGTAAATGAGCTTCCAATTGAAGGAGTAAAAGCACAGCTTGTTGAGGTAATTGAAAGGAAAGTTCGCTAATGAATATTCATGAAATACGCAAACAGTTTCCAATTCTTGATCAAAAAGTGAACGGCAAACAACTTGTATATTTCGATAGTGCAGCAACTTCTCAAAAACCAATTCAAGTCATTGAAACGTTAGAACGTTACTATAAAGAATATAATTCTAACGTGCATCGCGGTGTTCATACGCTCGGTACGAAAGCTACCGACGCGTATGAAGGTGCACGCGAGAAAGTTCGCAAGTTTATTAACGCGAAATCAATGGAAGAGATTATTTTCACGCGCGGAACGACAACTGCATTAAATACAGTAGCGGCTAGCTATGGTCTTGAAAATGTAAAAGAAGGCGATGAAATCGTTATTTCTTACATGGAGCACCATAGTAACATCATTCCGTGGCAACAAGTTGCGAAGAAAACTGGTGCAACTTTAAAATACCTTCCGCTTCAACCAGACGGTACAATTTCTTTAGAAGATGTTCGTCAAACAGTTACACCGAATACAAAAATCGTTTCTATTATGCAAGTTTCAAACGTGCTTGGAACGATTAACCCTGTAAAAGAAATCGGAGCGATCGCACACGAAAATGGCGCAATTATGGTCGTTGACGGTGCACAAAGTACACCTCACATGAAAGTAGATGTACAAGATTTAAACTGTGATTTCTACGCATTATCTGCTCATAAGATGTGCGGACCTACAGGCATCGGCGTATTATATGGTAAAAAAGAATTGCTGAACAATATGGAGCCAATTGAATTTGGCGGTGAAATGATTGATTTCGTAGATTTACAAGAATCTACTTGGAAAGAGCTTCCGTGGAAGTTTGAAGCAGGTACACCGATTATCGGTAATGCAATCGGACTTGGTGCGGCAATTGATTTCCTAGAAGAAATCGGTCTTGATAATATTGAAAAGCATGAACATGAATTAGCGCAATACGCTTTAGAAAGACTATCAGAAGTAGATGGCGTTACAATTTATGGTCCAAAGCATCGCGCTGGTCTTGTTACATTTAATATTGAAGACGTACATCCTCACGATGTAGCGACTGTATTAGATGTAGAAGGCATTGCAGTTCGCGCAGGACATCACTGTGCACAACCGCTTATGAAGTGGCTAAAAGCTTCTTCAACAGCACGTGCGAGCTTCTATTTATATAATACAAAAGAAGAAATTGATACATTTGTTGAATCGCTAATCAAGACAAAGGAGTATTTCACAAATGTCATTTAATAATTTAGATACGTTATATCGTCAAGTTATTATGGATCATTATAAGAATCCTCGTAACAATGGCGTGTTAGAAGATAGTGTTACTGTTAACTTGAACAATCCAACTTGCGGCGATCGTATTCAACTTACGATGAAAGTAGAAGAAGGTATTGTGCAAGAGGCGAAGTTTGAAGGCGAAGGATGTTCAATCTCAATGTCTTCAGCTTCAATGATGACACAAGCAGTAAAAGGTAAGAAAATTGAAGAAGCACTTCAGCTTTCGAAAATTTTCTCTGACATGATGCTAGGAAAAGAGTACGATGACAGCATCGATTTAGGAGATATTGAAGCATTACAAGGCGTATGCAAGTTCCCTGCACGTATTAAATGTGCAACATTAGCGTGGAAAGCGTTAGAAAAGGGCTTAAACGAAGATAAGTAATGTTAAAGGTTCCTAAAAATGAGGTTATCTAAGGAGGGACACACCAACATGGCGAAGCAACTGCCAGATATCGGCGATTACAAATATGGTTTCAAAGACAAAGACGTTTCGATTTTCCGTGCTGGACGCGGTTTAACAAAAGAGATCGTTGAAGAGATTTCACGTATGAAAGAAGAACCACAGTGGATGTTAGACTTCCGTTTAAAATCACTGGATAAGTTCTATGAAATGCCAATGCCACAATGGGGCGGCGACTTAAATGACTTAGATTTCGATGAAATTACGTACTACGTAAAACCATCTGAGAAATCTGAGAAGTCTTGGGATGAAGTACCTGATGAAATTAAAGCAACATTTGATAAATTAGGTATTCCAGAAGCTGAGCAAAAATATTTAGCTGGTGTATCTGCACAGTACGAATCTGAAGTTGTATACCACAACATGAAAGAAGACCTAGAAGCTCTAGGAATCGTCTTCAAAGATACAGATAGCGCATTAAAAGAGAACGAAGATATTTTCCGTGAGCATTTCGGAAAAGTAATCCCACCAACAGACAACAAATTCTCTGCATTAAACTCTGCAGTTTGGTCTGGTGGATCATTCATCTACGTTCCAAAAGGTATTAAAGTTGATACACCACTTCAAGCGTATTTCCGTATTAACTCTGAAAATATGGGACAATTCGAGCGTACGCTTATCATCGTAGACGAAGGTGCACACGTACACTACGTAGAAGGTTGTACAGCACCTGTTTACACTACTAACTCACTTCACAGTGCGGTAGTAGAAATCATCATTAAAAAAGATGCGTATTGCCGTTATACAACAATCCAAAACTGGGCGAACAACGTATACAACCTAGTTACAAAACGTGCGGTTTGTGAAGAAAACGCGACGATGGAATGGATTGATGGTAACATCGGATCTAAATTAACGATGAAATACCCAGCAGTTATCTTAAAAGGCGAAGGCGCTCGTGGTTTAACATTATCAATCGCGATTGCTGGTAAAGGCCAACACCAAGATGCTGGTGCGAAAATGATTCACTTAGCACCAAACACGTCTTCAACAATCGTTTCTAAATCGATTGCGAAGCATGGTGGTAAAGTAACTTACCGTGGTATCGTACACTTCGGACCAAAAGCGAAAAACTCTCGCTCTAACATCGAGTGTGACACGTTAATCATGGATAACCAATCTACATCTGATACAATTCCTTACAACGAAATCAAAAACGATTACGTTTCACTTGAGCACGAAGCGAAAGTATCGAAAGTATCAGAAGAACAATTATTCTACCTAATGAGCCGCGGTATTTCTGAGCAAGAAGCTACAGAAATGATCGTAATGGGCTTCATCGAGCCATTCACTCGCGAACTTCCAATGGAATACGCAGTTGAAATGAACCGCCTGATCAAGTTTGAGATGGAAGGTTCTATTGGTTAAATAGAAATGCGGAGCCGACTGTTCAGACCCGTTGGCTAAGGTTCTTTCGCACAGAAGATGCTTTTTATCTTCTGGTGCGGAAGGTTCTTAGACATGAGGGTTTAGGAGGCAAAGCTGGACAATATTTAAAGTGGAAGCGGCTCGTTCAGTATGTGAGGGGGATGGAGCTTCTGACGTAGAGGCGCTTTTTGCCTCATAGGAAGAAGTGAAGCCACCGAACATTCTAGCCGCTAGAACTGGATAATATATGTATGAAGAAAGCGCCCTGCTGTGCAGGGCGCTTTTTTGTTTTGCGGATTTGTCTTGGCTTGGGAGAGGATACCCGGGTGGGTGTTCAGCTAAATATATCAACGATTTTTCAAATATATCGATCATAAACGGGAATATATCAACGATTATTTCAATATATCAACGTTTCGACAAGGAATATCGATTTGTCGACAAGATAAGACAAAAGAAAATTCTCACATACCCCAAACATTTTATAAGAACAGAGAACGACTAGGTTTAAGACAAAGAGACTGACAAATCCACTTGAACAATCAACCACTGAATTTTATATTAAACTTTTTGACAAATCCACCCCTCCCTCCACTATCTGGAATTCTTTCCTGCATTAGCAAAAATTTCTCATATAAAAAAGGGCAATCTTTTGCTTTTTCTCACAATGCGAGTACAATGTAAAATAGCAAGAAAAGACGAAAAGTATTTACAGGATTATTGTATGCGCATAGCGTAAATGGCAGTAAGGAACTGAGAGGAGGTTTTTTCTCTGAATATAAATAAGGAAACAATCATCCACCTTTATCATACAAACGATATACATAGTCATTTTGAAAATTGGCCGCAAATTTCTCGGTTTGTACAGGGAGAGAAAAAGCGAAGACAGGAAGCGGGAGAGACCGTTTTGACGGTTGATATCGGCGATCATGTGGATCGTTTTCATAGTATTTCGGAAGCGACGAATGGACTTGGCAATACGAAGCTTTTAAATGAGGCGTTATATGATTATGTAACGATCGGAAATAATGAAGGAATTACGTTAGCGAAGGAGCATTTGAATCGTCTATATGATGAGGCTGGATTTGAAGTGCTTGTCGCGAATTTATTTGAAAAAGAAGGTGTACGTCCGGAGTGGGCAAAGCCTTATAAATTACATACAACGACAGATGGGATTACGATTGCCTTTATCGGGTTAACGGTAGCTTATCCAGAGTTCTATCATATGCTCGATTGGCATATTGAAGATCCGCTTATCCATTTAGAGTCTATTTTAGAAGAAGTGCGAGATGAGGCTCATATTACAGTTGTCCTTTCTCACCTTGGAAAAAGCATGGATGAGTATATGGCAGAGCATTATGATATAGATGTGATTTTAGGTGCGCATACGCATCATTTATTTGAGCGTGGTGTTCTTATGAATAATACGTTACTTTGTTGTTGTGAAAAGTGGGGGCGTTACGTTGGTCACGTACAGCTTACTGTGGATATAGAGACGAAGAAACTACTGAAAAAAGACGGTAGAGCAATTAAGACGGAACGGTTAGGGGCTTATAGCGAGCCGTTATCCACAATTGAAATACTGCAGGAAGAAAGTAAGCATATAATGGCAGAGCCTGTCGTTCATTTAAAAGAGTCATTACCGGTTGATTGGTTTCATGAGGCGCCGTTTTCTCATATGTTAGCAAGTGCGCTGAAAACATGGTGCAGTGCAGAAGTTGGAATGGTGAATGCTGGTGTACTTCTTGAAGGATTAGAAGAGGGTGTTGTAACGCGCGGAGATATTCACAGAATTTGTCCACATCCAATTAATCCGTGTGCTTTGAAAGTTCCAGGAAAGATATTAAGAGAAGTTATTTTGAAAGCACGTAAACCGAATATGGAAAACCTTGAGGTAAAAGGATTCGGATTTCGTGGAAAAGTGATGGGGAAAATGATTTACGCTGGTGTAGAAGTAATTCCAGATACGATTCCTGGGAATAAAATTTTATTAGAAGATGTATTGATTAACGGCGAATCGCTGGAGTTAGACCGTATATATACAGTAGGAACAATTGATATGTTTACGTTTGGATACTTATACCCAGAGCTATCCACACTTTCTAGCAAACAATATTATATGCCAGAACTACTTAGAGATGTGTTAACAGATATGTTAATAACTTATACATCTTCCGTTAAACTATAGGCTAGTTAACTTGTAACACTCATTTTTCTCTTGTCATACAGATAAGAAAGAGAGGAGTGTGAACTATGGTTAATGTGGAGCCAATTATAATTGATAATTATACGTTTATTGCGGTTAGCGTCAAACTTCCAAAGACGAATTTGCTAGCTGTAATGAGCGATAAAGGATATATTATGTGTGGTGCATTAGATGTAGGTCTTTTAAATGAGAAGTTAGGTGATCGAGGAATTATTGCTGGCCGTGCGGTTGGTGTAAGAACGATTGAACAACTTCTTGAAGCGCCACTAGAATCGGTAACGACTGGAGCTGAAGCATTAGGCATTCCAGCAGGAACGATTGGAAAAGAAGCATTATTAAAAATGAGATAAGCATATATCGTCCCTCCTTCTTGCATAGAAATGATATAAGAAGGAGGTTTTTTTATGAGTATATTTCGCTCGAAAAACTCGCGGTTTCGAAAGGGACCTATCGCCTTTCGGTATATACTGCTTATGTCGTTTATTCTTTTTGTTATATTACTTACGCAAGGGCTGTGGATTGTGAATAATAGTATTCAGCCGACCTTAATTAAATATGGAGAAGTAGAGACAAAGAAAATGGCGACGGCAATTATGACGAAGGCGGTAAAGGATCGAATTAATGAAGGATTCGATGTCGATTCGTTAATGAAAGTACAAAATGATAAAAACGGGAAAGTATCCACAATTAATTTAAATACGAAGCAAGTAAATGAAATCGTAACGTCAACGACTACGTACATAGAAAAATATTTGCAGCAAGTAGAACAAGGGAAGTTGAAGGAGCTAGGTATTTCTGAAAAAAACGGGGCGACTATGGCAGTTCCTTTTGGGCGTGTAACTGATAATGCGCTTCTTGGTAATATAGGACCAGATATTCCGATTCAGTTCACGCCAATTGGGCATGTGAATACAGATATTAAACAAAAAATTGAGCCGCACGGGATCAACACTACAGCGATTCAAATTGTTATGGAAATGGAAGTAACGTTGCAAGTAATCATTCCATTTCATACGAAAGAGATAACGGTGAAACAAAATGTTCCGATTGCGACGCGTATCGTTCAAGGGGAAGTGCCTACGTATTATGGAAGCGGAAGTGTTGCTGTACCTGATAAAAAGAAAACAGATAGTTAATTGCATATAAAGTGAAACTTGAATCAATCGGGCTTTTACTGGATAAAAAATAACCGTAGCAATGCGCTACGGTTATCGTTTTGTATTTGCTCGTTCTTTGCGTTCCCAAAGGCTTAAATGCATATATGGATCGAAGGCCCATTCTGTATAGCCATTGTCTTTATATATGCCAAAATGTAAGTGGGGTGGGAATTTTCCGGCTGTACCAGGGGGGCCATAGCCAGTGCTACCAACAAACCCGATTACTTTTCCGGGCTCAACAATTTGTCCAAGCTGTATTTCTTTTGAGAACCCGCCTAAATGAGCGTAATAATGGTAATTGTTATGAAGGTCGCGAATACCAATGCGCCATCCACCAAGGCGGTTCCAACCTTTCGTTTCAATAATGCCATAGCAAGTCGATCTTACTGGCACGCCATATCCGGCAAAAATATCGGTTCCTTCATGAACTCGTCTGCCCCCAAAACTTCTTCCAGCACCGAAAGTACTACGGTAGCTATGGTCACTACGAATCGGAAGAGGAAAAGCATTTCCTTCTAAATTAATACGTCCATAATGTTTATAAATTTGGGCGTATTCGCTAATTAAATCAACTGTTTTTGCACGTCTATAATATTCCCAAAGCATAATTTTAATACGGTCTTCTGACGTTCCTTGTTTCCTTAAAATAGTCGCTGCGGTATGCAGAAGATCACGGTCGCTATTTGCATTTGCAAATCCATCTTTGTCACCATCTAAACCTATTCCGCCAAATAGAGAAATTGTATGGGGGAGAGTGTCGTTACTATTAACAGGTCCAGCCCATATTTCTGGTTTGAAATAAAGGGAAATGATGGCATCTGGTTTTTTTGGAATATCTTTTCTTACGCTCCGTATATTTCTTTCATATTGATCCATTGCAGCTAAGTAATACCATGGAATGCCTGAAGACTGCTCGGTTTCTTTATATAGTACCATGCGCTTTTCGTATATGCTTTGCTGATTATCTTCACCGTAGGCGATGTTTTGGTGGAGAAGAAAACAAATAGAAAGCAAAAGAGAAATTTTTCGAAGCATGAAATAGACTCCTTTCACAACATCACTCTTTTTAGTGTGGGATATACGGAGTATTTCATTATAGGGAACGATTGGAAAAAATCTTAGAATCTTCATTTGAGCAAATCGCTTTCATACGTTAGAATAGATATGTTACATTGAAAGAAGCGAACACGGTAAACTATTTCATATTGTGCGGAGTTGATAACCATGACAAAACAAACAGAATATAAGCGCAAGCCCGAATGGTTGAAAATTAAGTTAAACACGAATGAAAACTATACAGGCTTAAAGAAAATGATGCGTTCTAAGAATCTTCATACCGTTTGTGAAGAGGCAAAATGTCCGAATATTCATGAATGCTGGGCTGTAAGAAAAACAGCAACATTTATGATTTTAGGTGCGGTTTGTACACGCGCTTGTCGTTTTTGTGCGGTTAAAACAGGCTTACCAACTGAGCTTGATTTACAAGAACCAGAACGCGTAGCAGATTCAGTAGTACAAATGGGCTTAAAGCACGTTGTTATAACAGCGGTTGCACGTGATGATTTAAAGGACGGCGGAGCAGCTGTTTTTGCTGAAACAGTACGAGCAGTACGTCGTAAAAACCCATTCACGTCTATCGAAGTATTACCATCTGATATGGCTGGGGTAGAAGAAAACTTAAAAATGTTAATGGATGCAAAACCAGATATTTTAAACCATAACATTGAAACAGTACGTCGATTATCTAACCGAGTTCGCGCTAGAGCAAAATATGACCGTTCATTAGAGTTTTTACGTCGAGCAAAAGAAATGCAGCCTGATATTCCAACTAAATCGAGCATTATGGTCGGCTTAGGTGAAACAAGAGAAGATTTAATTGAAGCAATGGATGACTTACGTGCAAACAATGTGGATATTTTAACTCTTGGACAATATCTACAACCATCTAAGAAGCATTTACCAGTTATTAAATATTATCCACCAGCAGAATTTGCAGAGCTTAAAGAAATTGCACTTAGCAAAGGATTTAGCCACTGTGAAGCTGGCCCACTTGTGCGTTCTTCTTACCATGCGGACGAGCAAGTACGTTCTGCAAAAGAAAAAACAGCAGAAGCTAAATAATGAAAAAAGAGAGCTAACGATTAGCTCTCTTTTTGTTTGTACTCTAAAACGGTATTTGGACATGTTAATAAAATCTTTTTTAATTCTTCTGTGGATAATTCAATTGTAAATTCAGGAACACCAGGTGTAATTAAAATTTTATCGTACGCATAAACGGAACTGTCCACAATAATTGTTACATCTTGTGAATAACCAAAAGGAGCTACACATCCTGGAGTACAGCCAGTTTCCATTCTTAGTTCATCAGGAGAACAGAGCGATAAGCGTTCTCCAGTTATTTCTTTCATCTCTCCTCGGTTAAGCCGAGTTCCTTCTAACGTAAAAAACACGTAAAAATTTCCAGATGTTGATTTTAAAAATAAGCTTTTACTTGGAGTACCTTGTAAGCCAAGTCTCTCACGTACAATCCGATCTGTCTCATAATCGAGTACCGGTTCGTGTTCGAACTTTTCATAAGAAACATTTGTTTTATGTAGTAGAGCAAGTACGTCTTCGTACATATGAAATAATACCCCTTTCTATTGTTAGAACAGTCTCTTCTCGTGGCGTCAACTGAATGTTTTTGAAAGGGATATTACTTGGACGATGCTTTCCATAAGCGTGTTATGATACATTGTTCGTCGATTGTAATTTCGTAAATATCAGGATTCGTTAAAGCTCTCCATTCATTAAAGCCAATCGTATGATCAAAATGCTTTAAAATGAGTGTAAGTAAATTGCCGTGTGTAACAAGTAGTGTTGTCGTATGGTTTAATTGTAAAACATCTTGAATAAGCGATATGGCACGGTCTGTTGCTTGTTTTGTTGACTCTCCGCCTGAAAAGGCAATATCTATGTTCGTAAAAGTGGATTCTAGTTTTTGCATCCAATCATCCATTGGAACGTTGCTCAATATGCGTTCAGTTAATCGTTCATCTTCTTGGATAGATAAGCTAGCTTGGAGCGCATAGGGCCGAATGGAATCGATAGCTCGGACAAATGGGCTTGAAATAATATGATCGATTTGTAGATGATTTTCTAAGAGGAATGTAGCAAGGTTATTTGCTTGATCTTTCCCATCGGTCGTTAATTCAGCATCACGTTTTTGCCCAGTTGCTGAACAATGTCGTATTACAATAATTTTCTTCATAATTCATCCCCATCTTTCAAGTTGACGCTATATACTTCGACAAATGTGGAAATAATTCCTTTTTATTGGAAACGGCATATGGATTTAAATATGTGGAAAAGTAATGTGGATAATAAAAAATTGAGGTGCAATGATGAAAAAAATGATATGTATCATATTCATTATTTGTTTTCTTACGCAATTGTCCACAACATATGCAGAATCCAACCAAAAACTAAATTATCCAAGCAATCGAAATAAGTCATTTGTGAGTGAGGATGTTTTTTATAAACAGTTAGATAAGAAAATCTATAAAGAATATAAAAATGCAGCATATAGTGTTCGGAAAAAAATCTTATTTAAAGAAGTGCCTGATGAAGAATTTTCTTTCCTAAAAAAAACAGCTGTCGGTTGTCGAAGTAGAGTGGTGCTTCAAGATTTTTTTGTTCACCCTGATCGCCAAGTTTATTTTTTCGCTTCTTTTACTCAAAATGAAGTAGAAGAGTTTCATAAGTACATCGTTATAGATGCAGAAACAAAGAGGGAGCTAAAGGAGGGTAAAAGTTATCATCATTGTGATAGTCCTTATAAAAAATAACCCACCAACCGGTGGGTTATTTTTTTACTCTGGTACACTCATTAATTTCTCTTTCATTTTGCGAATAAGAACGACAGCACCAATTGTACAGAGAAGTGTAATTCCTTCGGCAACAAAGATATTGATTGTCTTTGTTTGGTAAAGTGCCGCAAAGAAGTCTACAAATGCGTGGAATAGTATAGCGTATACTAGGAAGATATATTTCTTCTGTTTTACTGCGTATAAAACAAGCATTGTAAAGGCGATTTGAAGCACGAGTGCCATAATTCTTTCTACGCTACCAAGGAAGTATAAGTAGGCAGGTTGCTGAATTAACATGTCTTGTAAAATGCTGAGTTCGGGTTTTTGTTCAATCAGTTGAGCGAAGCTACCATCGTTAATAGAATTAGCAAAGATTAATGCTTGTAATGCAGAAAAACCGCCAATTAAAATAGATTCAATTCCGCCGTGACCAATTCCATAAGCGAAGCCATCTTTATATTCTAGATATTTTTTTAGTAAGAAGAAGAAGGCAACGAAGCGTCCTAATTCTTCAAAAATACCAGCAGTCAATCCGCCATAAATTGCGAAGGCAAACGGATTTTCTAAAAATGGAGCGATTGTTGGATTACCGCGCATAAATAGGTGGAATGGTGTTTCAAGAATTTGGGTAAATCCGATAAAGATAAGAACACCAATGCCGACCACTTTCCAATTAATATTATATTTTTTACGGAAATAAACGAGTACGATAATTGGGACCAGAATCGAGACAATGAGTTGAAAGATGATGCTGGCAATTACAGTATTTGAAACCATACTTTCACCGCTTTCTAATATATGTACATATCTATTATGCATGAAATACGGGAGAGATGAAACTTTTAGAAAGAAAATGAATTTACTTATTGACTCTAACGTTGCGTCATACTTTATCGTATGTACTAAGGGGGAGATACACATGACAATGAAGGTAAAAGAAGTAGCTGATTTAGTTGGAATTAGTGTGCGCACACTGCATCATTACGATGAAATTGGGTTGTTAACCCCAGACGAGACGACAGAGTCTGGATATCGTCTGTATTCCAATGAAAATCTAGAGACATTGCAGCAAATTTTGTTTTTTAAAGAGCTTGGCTTCCCTTTGAAGAAAATTAAAGAAATTATCATGAGTCCATCATTTGATCGCGAAGAGGCACTACAGCTTCATAAGAAAATGCTTATTGAAAAGCGTGCCAGATTAGATAAGGTGATTGCGACGATTGATAAAACAATTCAGCATACAAAAGGAGAGATTGAAATGACGAACAAAGAGAAATTTGAAGGATTCGATTTCAGCCATAACCCATATGAAGAAGAAGCACGTGAAAAATGGGGAGACGCAGCTGTAGATAAAGCGAACGAATATGCAAAAGGTATGTCAAAAGAGAACCAAGAAGAGTTTAATACTATTTATAGAAATTTAGCGGTACTGAGACACGGTGCACCAGATTCTAAAGAGGCGCAGGGAGCAATCAAAGTATGGTACGATTACTTGCAAAACTTTAGTCACTATTCATTAGACGCTTTTAAGGGACTCGGTCAAATGTATGTCGCTGATGAGCGCTTCACGAAAAATATCGATAAGTTTGGCGAGGGGTTAGCGCAGTTTATGTGTGATGCGATGGAAGTTTATGCGGATCGTAATAAAAAGTAAAACAGGTGGAGATTTTCTCCACCTGTTTTACTTTTTAATCATATCATTTAAAGTTTGATCCCCCGTATTGTTCAAATGAGGATTTTTACTCATTTCACGTTTTAACATATCGAGGCTTTGCGTATATTCTGTATCATTTAATGCGCCAGATTGAAGGCCTTGAATTTGGGAAATCAACTTTTGGTCTGTTGATACATATGCTTTATAATAGCGAGGGACGATGGACAAGGCAGCTCTATATACTTGATCCGCTACAAGTTTCGGATCCGTTGTGTTTGCACGGTATACAACGAACACTTCATCATCAGTAACGAGTGTAGCAGCGTTTGTAACGTCAGGAAGTTTGACTGTCATGCTTGTAATCATTTCAGCGACTTTCTCGCGATTAATGGCCCCTACTTGTTTGTTAGATACTTCATGCTTTTGTTTAGAAGAATAACCGACTCTTGTGAGTCTTGTATTTGTATTTTCCGTATGATACATGTCGTTTTTATTGGAAACAAGAACACGGCTTCCTTCTTCACGTTCCATTTCAGCTTTGTTCGCTGATTGGCACCCTGCAAATAAGGAAATAGTGAGAAGGGAAAGTAAAATTTGTTTTTTCACGATGTATCACCTCCTTCTCCATAGCATGCACTAATTTTCAATTTTTTGTATTTGAAATTGTTGGTTGGTATGCTTTGTGATACGATAAAAAGAAGAATGCTTAGAGAGGAAGTTAATGATGGAGCAAAAGCAAGAGCAAGAGATTCATGCTACGGTGAGCATTAATAATGTTCAGTACGAAGTAATTAAAAACTTTCGTGACGGTTTTAGTGAAGAAGCATTTAAAGAGCGCTATGCAGAAATTTTAAATAAATATGATTATATCGTTGGAGACTGGGGATATGAGCAACTTAGACTGCGAGGATTCTTTGATGATAGTAACCAACGTGCGACATATGATACGAAAATTAGTACGTTAACGGAGTATTTATACGAGTACTGTAACTTCGGTTGTGCACACTTCGTATTACGAAAAGTGAAGAAATAAAAAAATCCTCTTACAATTGTAAGAGGATTTTTTACATATTCTCGCTTATAAACAAATCGAGATATGATCGCCTTCAGAAAGTATTGTATTTGGCTTCATTTGTTGTCCGTTCAATTGAATATCCCCATTTTTAATTTTATCCACAATGAGTGTACGGCTCCAATCAGAAATATATGTGGATAAGGTCTTATCCATTCGGTGAGAACCAAAAATGAGGTCTAATACAATCGTGATTTCGGCTATGCCGTTTTCTTTATGTTGCATAATGGAAATAGTAGTACTTGTTTCCGTTTGATCTTGCTGGGTCATATCGATCGTTTCAACGTGATCAGTAAATGATTTATAAATACGCAGTTTTTGATTCCACGTATGATCTTTCGGACATTTATAAATAGCAAAGCGGTATATGTTTTTTCCATTGGCGTTATGCCTACGAATATTCGTATCAGTAAATAGGGTAGTACGTCCGCAATTTTTACAATATTTTTCGATTGTGTGTTGCTGATTTTCATATAAACTCCAAGAAAGTTGTACTTTCTGCATTTTCCTTCACCTCTTATAGTAGTGGCAAAGAAACGTAATACAGCTATTTGGATGTCTTGTAGTATGAAGACATGAGAAAAAGACAAAAATAAAAGGAGGTTCTCCAAAGAGGAACCTCCGTAAACATCATACTACAGATGCAATACGTTCCTTTGTAATGGGAATGGGCAGACTACTCCCTTGAAAAAGCGTGGTGCTTTTTTGAGAGTAATGCTATCCAATTGCTGGTCCATTACAAAGTAAATGTTGGCATACGTAGATAACGTCCTTTCTATCCAAATAGATTTATTCTTAATTATAACATAAAAAATTGAAAATTCGAAACTCTTATAACAGAAAAACACCAGCTAAAATAGCTGGTGCATACGATAAATTATATAAGTTCAAATAAAAATGAGCGTAACTCTTCTGCAATTTCTTCAGTCATAGAAAATGCGTGCTCTAAGTAGCCTGGTTCGTTTAAATCGTCAGCACCGATAATTGCAAATTTATTACTTTGCATATCAAGTACAATTGTTTTACCGTAATGACGATCGGAATATAAAAGCGCTAAATCATGACGCTCATTTTCTCCCATAAAGCTAACGAAACGAGTTTTTGTAGCGACAGTGTCGTCGTACAGAAAGAAACGTTCTTCCATACACATGGCTCCTTTATTAAATATCTAAGTTTAAGTGTGGTTTATGATCTAAATGGTGATGCGTTTTAATGAATCGTACTGTTCTTGTTTTGTAACGCATTACGATAGAGTATGTTTCAGCTAAATCTCCGCCAAGGAATTTAACACCGTCTAATAACTCACCAGCAGATACACCAGTTGCTGAGAAGATTGCATCATCACCAGATACTAAATCGTCTAACATAAGAAGTTGACGAGGATCTTCTAATCCCATTTCACGACAACGAGCTTCTTCTTCTTCGTTCATTGGAACTAAGCGAGCTTGCATTTCACCTTCAAGGCACTTTAATGCTGCTGCAGAAATAACACCTTCTGGAGCTCCGCCAATACCTACGAATAAGTCGATACCCGTTCCAGGTAGTGCTGTTGCGATTGACGCACCAACATCACCGTCACCAAATAATTTTACGCGTGCACCTTTTGCACGAACACGGTCAATAATATCTTGATGACGCTCACGTTCTTGAACGATAACTGTTAGATCACGAATCTTTTTATTGTTAGCTTCTGCTACAATTTCAATTGTTTTTTCAATTGGATCATCTAAGCTAATTTTACCAGCTGCTTTTGGACCAACCGCGATTTTTTCCATGTACATATCAGGAGCATGAAGAAGGTTCCCTTTGTCTGCGATTGCAATAACTGCCATTGCATTTGCAAGACCTTTTGCAACGATGTTTGTACCTTCTAATGGGTCAACGGCGATGTCTACTTCTGGACCGTTACCTGTTCCTAGTTCTTCACCAATATACAACATCGGTGCTTCATCAAGTTCTCCTTCACCGATTACAACTGTACCTGCCATGTTTACTGAATCAAACATATCACGCATTGCTGTAGTTGCTGCATCATCTGCTTCGTTCTTCTTTCCGCGGCCCATCCACTGTGCGGATGCTAATGCTGCTGCTTCTGTTACACGGACAATTTCTAGTGCGAGTTCACGTTCCAAGATTTCATTCCTCCAATTTCAAAAATCATACAAATATAACTATAACAAATAACGGAGAAAAGGTGAATTCGAAAAATTGTCGATTTTTTCAGAAGAAAGCGTTACAATTAAAATGTAAATGCTTTAATTTCCAGGTAGGTGACATTCATGTATTTTGTAGACAGAAAGAAAATAGAACAAATGCTAGTATGTTTAGAACGAGCAACAAGTACATTTCAAGAGAAAAAGATATATGAAACCGAGTTTGAATTTTACGCATTAGAGCGCATAGCCCATCTTATTATTGATACTGTATTAGATGTAGGAAATGCGATGATTGATGGATTTATTATGCGCGATCCAGGAAGCTATGAAGATATTATTGATATTTTAATGGATGAGCGAGTGATAAGTGAAGAAGATGGACAAGGGATGAAAGAAATTATCCTTCTTCGAAAAATGCTTACGCAAGATTATATTCAAATGAATCATGATGAATTATATAAGACGATTCAAAAACATATTGCAGTGGTAGAAAAATACCCAGCAAATATTCGCAGTTATTTAGAAAAGGAATTAGGACCTGTATCTGCATTTGTACCAGAATAATTATGCTTATAAGATCCCCAGAGAATGCCTTTTGGGGATCTTATATTGTATGTGAGAAAGAAAAGGGAGAAGGGTGAAGTATGGGGGAAGCACGTACTACGAAAGACGAGATTGTACAATTGTTGAAAGTAAAGGGAGAGCACACAGTAGCGGAACTAGCTGACGTTTTAGAGATTACAGAAATGGCAATCAGAAGACATTTAAGTAATCTTGAGAAAGATGGACTCATTTATTCTAAGATGGTAAGGCAACATGTCGGAAGACCAACTTATTTGTATGGATTAAGTGAAAAGGGAGAAGATACATTCCCGAAAGAGTATAAGCAATTTGCGATTGATATGCTAGAAGATTTAGCTCGGATGGGCGATGAAAAAATACTTCAATATGTTTTAAAAGAAAGAACGAAGCGTATGGAAGAACAGTTGCAAAAGCGAGTGAGTAATCAAAAGAATTTAGCATATAAAGTGCAAGAGATAGCAGCTATGCAAGAGAAAAATGGTTATATGGTTCAAATAAAGAGAGATGGAGAGAAATCTTTCGTAATTGAAAAACAAAACTGTCCGTTAAAAGAAATTGCAGAGAGATTCCCACAAGTATGTAAAGATGAAAAAGAGATGTATAAGCGTTTATTTACGAACGCAGATGTGAAAACGCTAGCAAACATGTGCGAGGGCGATTGTAGTTGTTCTTACCAAATAAAAGAGAAAAAATGAACGTTATGGGGCGCTTTAAGGTAAAGCGTTTTTTTCTTTTGGAAAAGCGGGTAATATAAGAGTGGTATGATAAGGTGAGAACGTTAGCATAAAAGGAGAGACATAATCGATGTATAAAGGTTACTTAATTGACTTAGACGGTACGATGTATCGCGGGGAAGAACAAATTGAAGAAGCAAGCGACTTCGTCAAAGCATTAGGAGAGCGCGGCATTCCATATTTATTCGTTACGAATAACTCAACTCGCAAACCAGAACAAGTGGCAGAAAAGCTTGTTCGTTTCGATATTCCAGCGAAAGCGGAGCAAGTATTCACAACGAGTATGGCGACTGCGAACTTCATTTATGAACGTAAACAAGATGCAACTGTATATATGATTGGTGAAGAAGGCTTACACGATGCACTTGTGGAAAAAGGATTTGAACTTGTGGATGAAAATCCTGATTTCGTTGTTGTTGGTTTAGATCGTGACATCACATATGAAAAATTAGCAAAAGCGTGTCTTGCTGTGCGTAACGGCGCAACATTTATTTCCACGAACGGAGACATTGCAATCCCAACTGAGCGAGGATTATTACCAGGTAACGGTTCATTAACATCAGTTGTAGCAGTATCAACAGGTGTGGATCCAATCTTTATCGGAAAACCAGAATCAATCATCATGGAACAAGCGTTAAAAGTTCTTGGTATAGGAAAAGATGAAGCATTAATGGTTGGGGATAACTATGATACAGACATTTTAGCGGGAGTAAATGCTGGTATGCATACGCTTCTTGTCCACACTGGAGTCACAACTGTGGAGAAGTTAACAGAATATGAAGTACAACCAACGCAAGTTGTGCATAACTTGACGGAGTGGATTGAGAAGATGTAATGAAGAAAGCTGTTCCAAACTTTGGAACAGTTTTTTTATTCCTGCTATTTACAGGCAGCCGGAAGAGGTTGCCTGTTTTTTTATGCATAATTGCATATTCGCTGTTGTTATATAAAATGTAAAATTTATATGTAATGATACAAGGAGGAGTCAGCGTGTACTGGATGTCATGTATTATGTTTGTTTTTACATTATGTGTTTTGTTTTTTGTTCTATGGAAGATATATAAAATAAATGAAATGAAAAAAAGCGCAGGAAAACGCATTGCAATGTATCCTCGGGTGAAAAGACGTTGGATTGTATTACTTGGACCAGCATATTTCATTGGACAATGTATGTATATATGTGCTCAGTACGTAAGTGGCGGTATTGATACTGTTGAACAGTTTCTCATTCAGCTAGGTATTCATGCTGTAGCAAGTTGTTTTATGACTTTAATAGCTATCCATCTTATTAAAAGTGTACAAATATATGAAAAAGGTGTAGTAGACGGATTAAACTTTTATTCATACGAAGAATTAAAAGGCTATAAAACATCAACATGGGAAAATCCAAAAGAAAATATATTTTTATATCGCGGGCGAGAAAAAATGAATGACAATGTAAATTTACTTATTAGACAGGAAGATATGAATGAATTAGAAAGCGTTCTTCAAAGATATATTCCGAAATTAATGATGAAATAAAAAAACTCCGGTTAACAACCGGAGTTTTTTTATTAAAACGCACGATTCACAACATCTTTAACTTCTTCAAGATATTGTTTACGCACACCATCATCCACAGAAGGGACACTCGTATAGAATGTGTGCTCAATTGTTTCAATGCCTGTAAATTCAAAAATACCAACATCCACTGTTTTCTTCATTGCGTCAAACATCCCGCCTGCTGTGTATGCTTCTTTCGTATTGCCCATTGTAGATAATAACAATCCTTTTTTACCGCTTAATAACTTTTCAATGCCTTTTTCACCATAAGCATAAGCAAAGCCGTGGCTAAATACACGGTCAACGTATCCTTTTAAAATAGCAGGAAGTCCCGCCCACCAAACTGGATAAATGAATGTAATGCTATCAGCCCAAGAGATATGCTCTTGCTCTTCTTTAATATCTTCTGGTGTGTTTCCTTGAGAAAATGAGATGAAATCGGAAGCGCCTAATACTGGATTGAAGTTTAATTCGTATAGATCGCGAACGCGTACTTCATGACCTTTTTCTTCTAATTCACTTTTTACCGTTTCTAAAATTGCATGGTTGAAGCTTTCTGTATTTGGGTGTGCATAAACGATTACATGTTTCATTGTTCTTCCTCCTATTTTGTGGATATGTGAATAGTTATTTGTATATATGTAACCATTATGGTTACTCCTTTTATGGAAGTCAAGTAATACATATGTATAAAAAGACGCTCAAAAATCGCCTTTTTATACCCCGCTCATACAAAGTACAAAGAAGACAAATAAAATAATGACAAGACCAATGCCGAAGTTAAATACGAGAGTGCTATCCATATATGTAGCCTCCTTGTTTGAAAGTAAAAAGCACTCTAGTTAAGAGTGCTTTTTTATTTTGAATCTACTTTATAACTTTTAGAAAGTGATTCATGCTTGTAATGATTTACATTATTTTATGTATTTATACTTTGAAATGAGTAAGTCCTTGTGGGATATAGAAAAAAAGACACTCTTTCGAGTGTCTTTTAAGATGACAAAATGTGCCAATTGCTTGAGGTTGATAAGACGCTAATTTCCGTGTTAGCGCCTTTTCTTTAATCAAGAAGTGTAGCAACAGCGATTCAAATAAATTGTACCATTTGTTTAATTGTGGTGCGTATGCAATTGTGCATATTTTAATCATGAGGTAGGTAATGAACTGTGAATAATTTGAAGTGATTTATTTACGATTTCTTCTGCGGCATATATGCCGATTGCGTCTGTTTTTAAAATATAGGATTGTAAGTTATCATGCATTGCTCCTAACTCACCATGAAGTGGTGCGAAGGCATGGTTCGCCTTTTCAAGCATGCATAAATCAAGTAAAGAATCCCCAGCTGTAATAATCGTATCTATTTGCAAAATTTCTTTTATATATTGCACGGCATCCCATTTGTTAATTGGTTTTGGTACAAAGTATAGCTTCCTACCTTGAAGTGAATGATTCCAGCCTTGTTTGTCTAACCAGGAAGTGAAGGATGATAATTCATCATAAGGAATGTTCTCCCGTTTAATGATGCAATAATGGAATAGATCATCGGCTGTTTTTTGTGATATAACCCAATCTTTATGAGCAATTTGTCCAAATTCCTTTAGTATGTCGTTTCTCTCTATACATTCAACCGATAGTCTTTCTTTTACTGTCCTGTTCCAAGTACCATCTTGTTTACCGTTATGAAGGATATTACCGCCGTTACTTGTAATGGCGTATTCGGGAATGATTTCGTTTTGGAATAAAGTAATACGCTGAAACTGCTCAATAGTTCTTGTTGTAACTGGGATGAAATGTGAGTGCAGTTGTAATTTTTTTAGTAGTGAAATGGTTTTATGTGATATGAAAGAAATTTCTTTCCCATCTAAAGTTTCAATGAGTTGAATTGATTCATCTTCTATAGGGGCACGAAACGATTTCCGGGAATAAATAAGCGTTTGATCAAGATCACTGGCGAAAATCATAACGTTTCCCTCCTAAGAGGCTTAATGAGCCCGCAACATGAATAAGTCATATTCTCATAGATTTCAATAGGGACATTCTTTTCTTTAGCGAGAAGTAAAATATGCTTTAAATCGGGATTGTTTTGCTTACATATTAAAATTTTCCACGGTATTCTCCGGAGTAATACGCGAGTTGTTTCGCCGACTCCTGGTTTGATTAAGTTAATATCGTCAATTTCAAAGTGACTTTGGATAGACTGTATATCTTTTAATCCTTGCCAAGAGGGATCAGTGTAAGTTGAAGTAATATAACGTAATTGATTATCTATATGAGAATGAACAGAAGGGAATAAATCTGTCACCTCATCAACGAAGAAATTTGATAAGTCTTCTTGTTCTAGCTCTTTATAATATTTAACACCATGAAAATCATTTGGACCAATATAGGTATTATTTAGTACAGTGCGGCTAATGAGTCCAGAGACGGTTGCATTTAAGCAAGCGCTAGGAATAAGAAAATCTTCACGTGTACCGTAAATTGAAGTACAGTAACCGGGATCAGCAAGCACAGCCATACAATGAGAAATGTGTGTATTATTTCGTTCGTTAAATGTGTGTACTGCATATTCTAATTCTTTTTTTATTGCACCTTTCCCAGTCCATCCATCAATGAATTGAATTGTTTCTTTAGGGTGATGTTCCAAAATATAATGGAGTGCATTTTCATCAATACCGCGTCCGCGAACAATAGAAATACAATAGTGAGGTACATCAAGGTTGTATTGATAGCGTATGTAGCGTTTTATAAGAATGCCAATAGGTGTACCAGCACGAGCTAATGAAACGAGGACAAGGTTAGTTCCTTTAGTCTGTATAATTTGTTCGGCGACAACTCCAACAGCGATGGCTAGTTTGTGTTTGTATTGTTGCAGAGAAGAAAAGAATAAATCCATATACGCTTTAGATGGTTTATATTCCATTGGTAACATTTCAGAATAATGTGTGCCAGCTTGAATTGCTTGTTCTCTAGTTTCTGTGGAACTTTCTTTCATTAAATCACTAATATCTTTTAATAGAAAAATAGCATCATTTGGATCATAACTACTAATGTGAGAATTTACTTTTACCATAATTATCAACCTTCCTTTTCTATGCTATTTGAAAATGAGACGATATGAATAAAAGGAATAACTGTTTGTAACTGCTGTAGAAGAGGAGATAGGGCTTCTTCTCCTAAATCACGTTCAATAAAAACAAATACTTCATCGTAATCATGAGGTGAAATATTATAAAAGTAATTTGTAATAGTAGAATCTTCAGGACTTGGATATGAGAAATGATTATGAATGGCGTAGTTCACATCATTTGAAACAGGATGGATAGGGCTTCTTGTTGTAGATTGATATAAAATATTATCACCCATTTCAGCAGCAATTTTCATTGGGATATACATAAATTCACCCGTTCCGAGGCAGAGTGTTCGTTTTCCAATTCTTTCTCTTTTTAAAGTTTTTCCTGCTTCTTGAGCGAAAGAATGAATGTGCTGTTGTTCATATGCTGAAATGCCAAATCGCCCAGTATATTTTATATAATTTGATGTATAGGGTAATTTTGGGCAGGTAAGGGTATGTTTTTTGAAATCAGGTTTTGTTTCTTCAATTTGAATATCTGTTTTGGCAATATTCAATGGTTGGCCAGTTGTATGAATACTGCCTTCTAATAAAGAAATAACATGAATCTTAATTTGAAGTTCGTCTTCTAATTGTTTAAATTGTCTTCTATTAGTATGAGAACGCCAGTCTAATAAAGAAGCAATAATATATTCTTCTCGTGGGAATTTATTTTGAATCGATCTAATAATATTTAATGCTGTTTTTCCTGTTGTCATCTCATCATCTACGAGAACAATAGGATTGCTGTTTTGAAAAAAGCTTTCATCCACATAACAACGGTGCGATGTTGCATGAGAATGTTCTTCCTCAAATGTAATGACAGATTCTAGGTGGGGTATCGATTCCCTAGTTGTATGTACATACTTTGCATTTTGAAAGCATTGAAACATAGAATGACCAAGTGCTGTCGCTGTCTCAGCGAATCCGATGAACAAAACTTCTTCTTGCAGAGGATATTGATAACGAAATACTTCCTCTGGGATTTCATGAATTTCTAATGAAATGAGATTTAAAATTTCTTTTTGAAATGGATGAGAAGTATTATGTAGCATTTCCATATATCTTGTAGCGAGAGCAAATCCACTTGATAGAGAGACTGCAGGTTTAATAGGAAGATGCTTTCCAAGGATTGTACTCACAAATAAAAAACTACGTTTCTTATTTATTCTAGCAGCCATTTGAAAAAGATTGTCTAGCGCTAAGTTATATGGATTATCACGTACTTCTACATGAACTTGTATATTATTTAAAACGTTATACGTGTTGCTTTGCGTTTGTAATAAGGAGATCGGTGAATTGTTTGTTTTCATGTAGCACCCCATAAATATTAGATTTTAAAATGGTTTTGCGAGCCCAGCCATAATGCGGCTTTACTTCATTCATTTTGTTAGAAAAACTGCTTTTTAGCACTCCATTATACGTATCTGCATTTTGTAAAATTGACCTCGCATCTAAATAATCTTCCATTGTGACAATGTGCATTGCCTGTACAACTTTAATATGAGATGGGTGAATAACTGTCTTTCCGATTAAGCCATTTGCATGGTCAAGTGATACCTCTTGAATGAGCCCTTCTTCATGATCATTAGAAAAATATTCCCATACACATCCTGAAATAATATATTCATTTGTTGCCCTTGAGAAAACGTTAATAATGTCTGAAATACAATCACGGACAACAGTAATATGATAGATAGGTGTGTATTTATTGCGCCGAATACTAAATATACTTGAAAAATCAGTAGCACCAATACGTACATTTAAGATGTAATCGTGATAAGAATCTAGTAAATCTTTTATTTGTAATAATGATTCTGCCCGTGTTTCCTTATACATAATTTCTGGTGATTCTAAAATCGGCATGCCATATAGCGATAATGAGTATAACTCGTTTATACATGCAAGCTGATCGATATAAGTCTTTCCGTTAATCGGTGTGAATTTTGGAAAGACAAAACCACATAAACAATGAACAGCACTACCTAATTCAGTAACAATTGTCTTCATTTGACTTGGCTGTCGAACTCTAATAAAAAGAAGTGGGATGTCTGCTTGATTTAGTATGTTGGCACTGACTAAGTTGGCTATTTGCTGTATTTGAACGACGATGTTTTGCTCTGCAAGTTTTACTTCTTCATCGCTGATAGCGTCCTCTAGACAAAGAATAATTGAGGTAGCATCCACATGTTTCTTTCTAATTATATCTTCCGCAATCGTTTCTTTCGTGCCAGGAGTATATAGTGTAGCGCCTAGTGCGTAAGCTAGTTGTTCTTTTCCTATATTTTTTGAAAAACTAAGAGGTTCTTTATAGAAAAAATTTTGCCGTTCTTCTGAGGAGAGATAAGAAAAGTAATTCAAATTGTCACCACCTTATTTGTAATGATTCTGTTTAATCGTAACATAATAAGAAAAATCTTCCATAAAATGAAGCGAGAAATTAAAAAAATATATTGAGAAAGATGAATTATAAGATGAATATCGAATATTGTTAATAGAAATATAATAGGGGGAAAGAGAAAGTGGATATACATAAGTTAACAGAGGAAGAAGCAAATGAGATAAATACGTAGGCGTACGAGGAACCATATAATTTATATAGTTTTTCAGGCGAGAAAGAAGTAATAAGAGAATTATTAGATGGAACTTATTATGGCTGTTGTAACGATCAAGAAGAGTTCATCGGCTATTTTTGTTTTGGAGAAAATGCACAAGTACCAGGTGGAAGAGATGCTAATTTATATGGTGGAGAAGATGTGATTGATATCGGACTTGGCATGAAGCCAGATTTAACAGGGAAGGGAATGGGAGAAATGTTTTTTCAAGCTGGAATAGCGTTTGCTGCTAAGGAATTTAATTCGAAGATGTTTCGATTAAGTGTAGCAACATTTAATACAAGAGCGATTACGTTATATAAAAATATCGGATTTAAGCAAGGGTCTATTTTTTTGAGTCGTGGAAGAGAATTTATGCTTATGGAATACGAAAGACCGTCAGCATGAAACTGACGGTCTAGAAAACATTATTATTCCGAGTGATCAGCTCGGTGCGCTAAACGGCTTGAGGCAGCGGCAGCAATTCCGCCAACGATATCGTCAAGGAACGTGTGCACTTTTCCAGTTGATTTATCATTTAAGTATTCTAAAATACCAGGTTTTAATTTATCGATATATCCAAAGTTCGTGAAACCGATAGATCCGTATACATTCACGATAGAAAGTGCGATAACTTCATCAATTCCGTATAAGCCTTCATCACGTTTTACGATATCTTGTAACGGCTCACTTAGCATTCCTTTTTCAGCAAGAACATCGAGTTCGATACCTGTAATCAGTGCGTTTTGTACTTCACGTTTTGATAGTACACGTTCTACATTATAACGGCATTCTGACATCTCTAAATTTGGATGATATTTTTTTTGAAGAAAATGAACAAGTTCAGCAATATCGTCAATTGTTACACCGCGTTCTTGTAATAGTTGTAATGCTCTTTCTTGTAGTTGATTTGATTCTTTCATGTTTATCACCTTTTTTTCTTTTTAGTATTTGTATACGTTTCGTTGCTTTATCATGTGCATAGGAATGAAAGGCGAGCACAAGCTCATATATATAAAGAAAAACCATAGGTGGCGACTGCGATGATTCAGCATATTTATGAGCATTATCACATGCATGTTAAAGAATTAATCCCCCTTGGCCCCTATAAAAGCTTTTGGATTCGCAACAAAATTTATGTACTTGTTCCAATTGGAGAAATGGAGGAAGAAGTACTTGTAGAGATGAAAAAGCTCAGTGATTATATGAACCAGCAAGGGGATATAACTGTAGCGACTTTCGTTCCGACTATACACGGCTACTATGTAAGTGAGATAGAAGAACAAAATTACTGCTTATTAAAAGGTATGCGCACGTTAGAACGACATGCTATGTCATTAGGAAGTGAGCTTTCTATATTCCATAAACGAGGTGCATTCTTTCCAGAAGAAATTGAGCAATTAAGCCGTATTGGTGAATGGAAAGCGTTATGGGAAAAAAGGCTCGACCAATTAGAAAAGTTTTGGCAATCACAAGTGATGAACCACCCTTCAGATGTATTCGATCAATTGTTTATTGAATCCTTCCCGTATTACTTAGGAGTTGCAGAAAATGCAATTCAATATGTTGTCGATACAGAAATGGATGATACGCCGCAACTAACGGATGCAGCAACAATTTGCCAAGAACGATTCACACCTTTATTATGGCATCAAACGAAGCGGCTCAAACTTCCTTTTGATTGGGTGTATGATCACCCAACTCGAGATATGGCAGAATTAATTCGCTATATGATGATAGAAAAAAAGAAAGACTGGGAGCAAACAATAATTCAATTTGTTACAGATTATGAACGTAATTATTCGCTATCCTCATTTGGCTGGCGCTTATTATTTGCAAGGCTCTTGTTCCCGCTGCACTATTTTGAAACGGTCGAACGATATTACCAAACTGGAAACGAAGAACAAAAAAGCATATATAGAGATCGCTTAGAAGCCATTTTACACGATGTGAACCGCTCAGAGCAATTTATGAAGCATTTTTATGGCTCACTTCGTTTACCAGTAGATAAGCTTGGGATTAGAAAATTAGATTGGCTATCTTAAACGTATAAAAAAGAGACCGCTGGAGGTCTCTTTTTTATACCACAATTTTATGTAATACATTATGCCCCTACCTGTTGATCTGTACATATATTTAAAACGAATTGATGTTTTTCGAGTTTTTCATTTACTTTACCCAATAATTCTTGCTGGATTTCTTTAAATAAAAATTGATAGCTTGTATTCCATGTTGGTATAACGGATGAAAGGCCTAATAAATACTCTTTTTTCTTTTCTAGTTCTTGAATTGTTAAAAAAGTGTTCCCCATTTTTGGCATGTGTCATCCCCCTATGTTTTCTTACTGTATATGTGTGAACGATTCACTATATAGTATTAATTATCGCATTTTTTGAGAAGGATTTCCAATTTTGTTTTATGATGTTAACGGATAAATGTGATTTGAATAAAAAAAGGAGACCAAATTTGGTCTCCTTTTAGAAGGCGATTCTGAACGAGCCGCTTCCGCTTTTAATTATCCAGCTCCAGCGGCTAAAATGTTCGGTGGCTTCGCTTCTTCCGCCGAGGCAAAAAGCGCCTCTATGTCAGAAGCTCCATCCTCCTCACATTTTGAACGAGCCGCTTCCGCTTTTAGATTAAAATACTTGTTCTACTTCGATAACGCCTGGTACTTCTTCAAGTAACGCGCGCTCGATACCAGCTTTTAGTGTGATTGTAGAACTTGGGCAGCTTCCGCATGCACCCATAAGGCGTAGTTTTACGATACCTTCTTCAATGTCTACTAATTCAACGTCTCCGCCATCGCGAAGTAAGAATGGACGTAATTTATCTAATACTTCTAATACTTGTTCTTGCATATGTGGGTTTTCCATTTTTATCGACTCCTTTCATCAGTTTTATTATAATCAAGATAGAGGGGAAAATCTATTTTTTCTCTTCTTGTTTTATTGTCGAAATATTGTATCGTGTTTTTTCAGTATAGGGGTATGGAATAAGTTTGTAAAATGATGTGCTTATGTAATAAGACATCTGAATATACTGTTGGAACAAGAAGTGGGGGAGAAGAAATGGTTAATGTGCAAGTGTATGGGACGAAAGTAATTTGTGCGAGCTGCGTCGGAATGCCATCTTCAACAGAAACGTTTGAATGGTTACAAGCGGCAATTGGTCGTAAATATGAAGGACAAGAAAATAAATTTAATTTCGAGTATATCGATTTCCAAGAAGAACAAGAAGATGCAGATAAAAAAGCATTCGCAGAGCGCGTAGTGGAAGAAGATTTATTTTATCCGGTCGTTCTTGTAAATGGAGAAATTGTTGGAGAAGGAAATCCTCGTTTGAAGGATGTTTACGAAGAAATCGAGAAATATTTATAAAACAAGAAGTCTTTGCGAATTTGCAAAGGCTTTTTTTATTGGAGGGATAGATATGAAAAATGGAGTGAAGCATGCGTTACCAACGGAAGTACAACAGTTAATGGAGCGGTACACAGTAGAATTAAAAGAAATTTTTTTAGATGAAAAAATAGTTGGGGTATATATTTACGGATCCATCGCACTAGGTGCATTTCATAAGGAAACGAGCGATGTTGATTTTGTTACAGTGATAAGTGATTCCGTGAATGAAGCTGAAAAACAGCAGCTTGTGGAACTACATAAGAAACTTAGTGATAATACGCTAGGTAAAAGAATGGACGGTATGTATATTCCGCTTGTTGATTTAGGGAAATACAATGATGAAATAAACGAGTATGTGTATTGTGCAGATGGTAAAGCTAATGTTGGTCATTGGGACATTAATGCGGTCACATGGTGGACGTTGAAAAATCAAGGCATTACAGTTACCGGAAAAGAAGCAGAAGATCTTCCGTTGCAAATACAATGGAATGATGTAGTAAATACGATGAAATATAACGTAGAACAGTACTGGAGTGAAAAGGCGAAACAACCATATTTATTCTTTGTAGAAGAGTGGGTAGAATCAGCTGTCGTTACGATGGGACGTATTTTATATACACTAGATTATAAAACAATCGTTTCAAAAGATAGAGGATTGCAATACTTGTTAGAAAGTTCAGCGGAAGAATGGGAGCTTTTATTAAAAGAAGTAGAGCGAATACGGCACAATCCAAAAGAAAAGCGAATGCTCTCAAGGTGGAGAAGGGCAGATATGACGAAGAGGTACTTACTGCATTTAATTGAGACGTGTAGAGAGAAATGGTAGTAGCTTTTTATTTTGCATAATTTCATTTGCAAAAATGTCCTATATAGTTGAGGTAGGACTTATAATAAGTCCTATTTTTTGAAAAATTAACAATAGATTAACGAAATGTGGAATTAAAGTTATGAAATAACAAATTGTAACCCCCTGTTTTTATTTAACAAATCTAAAAATTAAATCATCCCCTAAACACCTTACTTCCTTGCGAATAATGAGTTACTATTAATATATCTATATAATACATTTAGTATTGAACAAGACAGAAGGAGACATGTTATGGGATTTTTAGAAGTTGTAGGGAGTTTGTTATTTTTTGCATCACTTGTTTTATTAGTAATTTCATTAGTAAGTAAAATTAGAAAAAAACCAGCAAAAATATGGATAAAAAGAGCTATTATTTCATTTGTATTAGCAATGGTAGTATTAGGATTTAATGTCTCATTTTTAGGTGGAATAGCGGTAATATTTTTCTTTATGGGCTTATATGGTTTAGCTAAAATCATTCAACTATTGGTTAAAAAGAAAGATGGTAAAAAGAAATTTGCTATTCTTATGGTCATAGGATTTGTAGGATACTCTATTTTTGATAGTTCTTTTTTATTAAATGCAACTTACAATAAGCCTGCTGAAAAAGTTGCAAATGCAAAACAAGAAGAAAAGAAAGAAGAAAAGAAAGAAAAGGTTACATACAAGAAATATGGTATCGAAGAAATAAAATCGATGTTTACAGTCGGAATGACTAAAGAAGATTTTTCTAATAAAAAAGAAGAAGCAAGTCTTAATAATCGCTCCTTTGAAGATTACGAAGGATATTCTGTATACACTTTCAATTCCTCTGAAGGTAAAATAGCGGCTGTTGTTTTAAATAAGACTGCTGTTACAAAGATTGAAGTTTTTGATAATGAGGATTCTATTGCAAACTTTATTAAAGAGGAAGAAGTTAGAATTAAAGAAGAGCAAAGGATTATTAAAGAAAAAGAGCAGGAAGAGTTAAAGAAAAAACTTGAAGAATCATACAATAATAGTAAACAAAAACTAGAAGGATCTGGAGATTCTGTTACAAGTAAAATTAATTTGAATTCAGGTTTAGCATTCTTTGAGTTTACCAATCAAGGTTCAAGAAACTTCATCGTTCATCTAAAAGATTCTTCGGGTACAGCTACTCAATTATTAGTAAATACTATTGGGAGCTATAAAGGAACAGTCCAAACAACGGTTCCTTCATCTGGAGAGTACTATTTAGAAGTGAAATCAAGTGGAGGTTGGAGTAGCTCGGTAACCCAAAAGGCTTCTCCAAATACAGAAAAAGCACCAGGCACAGTTAGCGGTCATGGGGACGATGTGGTATTTATCGAAGTACCAAGTGGTAACCACATAATTAAACTTAAACATACGGGCTCAAGAAACTTTATTATTAAAGTGAATGATAAAAACTTGCTTGTTAACAAAATTGGAAGTTATGAGGGCTCAGCTTCTCAAGTATTCCAAGACACAGGAATGTATAGCTTTGGTGTTAAAGCTGACGGAGATTGGAGCATTACAATAGAATAAAAAAAGCGGTCATAGGGATATGACCGCTTTTTTTTATTTGAATGAGATTATAATCAATACAATTTATAGAAGTAATAAAGCATCGGAATTTCATTTGAAATTTCACCTTAAAAAAATCGTTTACTGTTATTTCATGTTGTTACATACCGTAAAAGTACTTTACAAGGAATGAGAATTCGACAGATAATATAAAAAAATATGTAGGCGGGGAAGCGGATGAGTAAATATAAATTACATATAGATAAAGAACAACTATGGAAAGGCTGCGTTTTAAATTCGATTGCCCATGCAATTAATGTAGCACATTGTCCAGATTTCTCACATGAAAGTTCATGGGATGGATTTAACTATAGTATGCAAAATACTCAAGGCGGACAAGGGACAATTACGTTTCATCCGAATTACACGATCGTATGTCTTCAAGATGTGAATAGCGAGAGAATTGATGAGTGGATTGATGCGAAAGATTATTTTGAAGGGGCACCTTCGGAAGTAATAGATATTGCGAAAGAAGAAGCACTTCAATACGTATTAGAAGAAGTAGAAGGCGAAACAGTTCCTTTTATTACAACTGCATTTTGGATTGAGGATAGCGGTGCGTATTCAATTGATTCATTTGAAGAGATGGAAGAGCACGGCGGATTCTTATTAGAAATTCCATTACTTGATACAGAATCAGCAATGGAAAGACTGGAAGAAGAGTATGAACTGACAGAGGAACAAATAGAGCTTTTACAACTCGTGTATGAGAGAAAAATCAAAAATCCAAACGAGAAAATTATGTTGTCTAAAGAAGAAGTAGCGATGATTGGAACGGAAGATAGTGAAGGATTGGAAGTTAGTAAGGAGTCATTTGAAGAAATGAATATTACTTGGGAGTTGTAGGGGAGGATAACATGTTTCCGATTGGTGATCAGCCCAAGATTATGAAAGACTTAGCAAGTATAGCTGGTGATTTAGAAGAAGTAGCGATTGAGGGGAAAACAAAAAATATAGAACGACTAGCATCTTTGCAAGTTAAAAAGTTATGGGTGTTCACAGTAAATCAAAAGCAGTTTGATCATATTCTTACGTATGTTTGTCCCGATATATTATACGTTTACGAAATGAGGGTCGAGGATTTAAGTAGCCTTCAGAAATTGTCTAATTTACAACAGTTGTATATGTGCTGGAATACAAAAGCGAAGACGTTATGGGATATTGATTATAATAAAAAGCTCAAATCCTTACTAATTGATGATTTTTCTAAGTTAGAAGATTTAAGTGCTTTAAGTAAGTGCACACAACTCAATACTTTCTATATGGGTGGTGGGATAAATACAGCGATGAAAGTACAAACTTTAAAACCACTCGCTGAATTACAGCAGTTGCAAAAGCTTACTTTGATGAATTTAAAGGTTAAAGATGATTCATTAGAACCGTTAATGCAATTGAAAAATTTAAAAGAGTTAAGCATATCTAATCAATTTAAGGTGGAAGAGTATGCAAAACTTTCTGTAGCATTGCCATATACGGTATGCGAGTCTTTTAAACCTTACGTATATATGAACGATGCAATAGATGGGAAAAATATAATGGTGACTGGGAGAAGAAGGCCAGTCCTTAATTCAAAAACGGATACTGTGAAGATGCAAAAATATGAAGAACAATTTAAAAAGTTACAAAAGGAATATAAAGCACTAGTAGAAAGCAAAATGTGAAATCATATTGCACTTTCTACTAGTTTTTTTATATACATATCAATTTCATGAAAGAATACGAGCTCTTTTTCCTCGGTATTCAGATGCACGGAGCAATGTAAATATTGCTGTAAATAGCGATTAGCTTGTTCGTACTGTTTTAATTTGGAGAAAGAAAAACAAGTAAGAAGCAGAAACGCTTTTTCTCGTAATATTGAAACGACAGCTAGTACCGGAGTAATGGAATGTATATTCATTTCCACTAGATTTTCATAAGACGCTCACGTTTGAAACCAGTCGAAAATAGTAGAAAGGTAATTCGGAATAGCGATAGTTTCATGTGAAACATTATGCAATAACTGGTTCTGTTTGATATGCATAGGCTCTATTCTCGTTTGTAGAATGCAATCGAATATTGAAATGTTTTCTTTTAATTGTAATTGGTCCGTAATAAGCTGCGGGAGACCGATAGGGTGGACTCCTATATTTATATAGAATTCATCTCCAAACTGGCTTTTTTGTATGTTAATGAGCTTATAAAATCCGTTTTCAGCTTTGAAAAATGTATGTCTTTTTTTCTTAAAGCCGAGTGGTTTTAAAGTGGCGTGTAAATTTGTAATGAAATCTTGATCCTTTTTAGAGCGAGACTTATTCCTCGTCATATTCATACGTAGTTAAGTTTTGTAAGAAACTTTCAAAGTTAGGTGCTAATTCAATAATTTCCTCAAACTCATTATCGATAAATATAACTGGAGGATTTTCAGCTACATTTCGATAGTCTAATGCAATCCATGTATGTCCATCACCAGATAAAAGTACGATATTATCAGGCATTTCCCATTCTCGAATTAAATAGCGACTCTCTAAAATACTAGATTCATTTTCATCAAAAGAAATACCATATAAACCAGATACATTAACGTGATCGTCTGCCCAAGAATTTGGCTTTGAAGTAGGGTGAGTATCAAGACGAAGAGTTCCCCCATTTTGTTCTTTTAGAAGGTTTATGTATGATTCTGGAAGCTTTACGTTCAGTACCTCTTCTGCTTTTTTGATTAGTTCGTCGTTAATGGGTGCTAGTTTTAAATAGTCATCTTCTGCCCAAATTGTACTCTTCATATTCGGTCACCTCAAATAATAGTTTTAAGAATCTTATGTCATATATTATAGTTAGTTTAGATAACGCGCAATAGAGGGAGAAAATAATGAAAAAGTTTCAAATCGAACTAAATAAACTGCCAACAGAAAATGTCGGAGAAATAGTACTTAGTATAGATGAGAGTATTGTATTTCAAGAAAAGACGGACATAATAGACCCGATTTGTCAGTTGTTTGATGCTTGTATCGAGGTTTTTAAATATGATGACGCTACAATTTTCTTAAATGAATATGAAAAAAAGATGGAATTTAAGAAGAAAGATGGGGAGTTTCTCATTATTAATCAGAGAGGCAAGAAGTTAGCTAGTGTTGATAGCGAGCAATTTTTACGAGTACTCTTTTCGTTTCTTAAAAAGGAGATAGGGCAGATTTACATGAGTGGAGTTGATTCTTTTCGAATCAAAGATGCTTACCATAGAATGTTAGGAATTGATCCATTTGTTCCTAAACTTGTAAATGGAAATGATGAAATTATGTATCGAACTTATCATTCTACAAGTGACAAGTATGAATTAAAATGGAAGTATTTAAAAGGGAGAGAGGTTGACCCGATATTTACTCCGGTACTATCTCATGATAAGAAGAGTATCTTTTATGTAGAGGGAAATAACCACAGAATTCGTAAACTCGATAGTGAAACGAAAGAAGAAATTTGGCAGTGCCATATTCCAATAGTAGAAGATTGTAATTGCATAACTGTGAATGGTGTCACAATTATTTGGTATGCGAATCGATTTGGAGAAAGTATGGCGAAATTGTACGCTATTTCATCAAGTTGTGGGGAGCTTCTATGGGATTTAGAAATAGAAGGGCATATTATACAAGATGTAAAAACTACGGGAGAAGAGTTACCACGTTTACTAGTTATTACACAAGAAGGCTACAATGTTTTATTAGAGCTTGAAAGTGGAGTGAAATTATGGGAAAAGAATGTCCGAGTCGGGGGAGAAATGGCGCAGTGTCATCTTGGCTCAGATTACTATGTGTTAGCAGGAAATTCTTTTGATGAAGATGGGGAAGCTGATGTATATAGTAACGTTGCAATTGCCATTCAATTATTAGACGCTTCTACACTATGGAAACAAATGATGGAAGATTGTAATCCAAATGAACCAGTTACTTTAACTAATGAACATTTTATATGTGTAGCAATAGATTCATTACAAAAGTGGGAATATGGAAAAGAAGGTTGTAACTTAATTTTTGAAAAAGCCTTTGATGAGGTACAGTACTCTTACATTGCATCAATGGAATCAAAAATACTATTAACAAGAACTGAGTATGAATATGAAGATGTAAGTAGACAAATACAATGTTATGACCATAAGAGCGGTCAAAAATTATATGAAGTAAATATGCCTTTTGAAATTGAATTACCTCCATTTCTTACTGGAGAGATGATGGTATTGTCCTTAGGAGAAGGCAGAATTTGCGGTATTAATATTCAAACAGGTAAAGTGATTTGGAACAATACGACTCTACATGATGTTACAAAGGTTCTGTTATATAAAGATGGAGAAATTTACATTGCTACTTCAAATTTAGAATTAATCATACTTGATGCTGAATGTGGCGAAGTGAAAGATATAATTAAACTCCCTAAAAATGTTGTTGTAATAGATTTTATTGTATCAATTGAGGAAGTTAATAATGGACTATTCATTAGTTGTGTAAGTGGAAATATGTTTGAAATAGTAGAAGGCTAATTTGTGAGTTTTCTTAAGTCGAGATGTTTGTTTTAAAATAGTAGTATATATTCACTAAAAAAGATGTATAAAAATGATTTTGATGCATCCTTTTTAGTGAATATATAAAATAATTAACTTGGTGTATTAAAGGTATGATACATGATTATTTTAATATATTTAAAAGTAAAATGAAATAAGAAACAGATAATTGTCGGAATATATTCGATTTCCGTTCATTTTTATGAAATATGTGTACTTTTTGTTAGATTCCTTTATTTTGTACATATACAATAAATGTATATAGAAATAAGAAAAGGATGATGTACGTGAAGGACACTGTTTTACAAGAAACAATTTCTCAGCAAGAATTACATAAAGTTGTTCAAAAAAATACAGCTTATTATGATTTTAAGTGGGGTAAAGTAGAAAATCCTGCGCAAGGGAATACATGGAATTGGGTAGCCTTTTTCTTCCCAACCTTTTGGTTAGCTTATCGTAAAATGTATAAGTTATTTATTATATTTGCGTTATTGGCTATACCTAGTATAGTTATACCCCCTTTTATAGATATTCCAGATGGGATTTATGTAACATTTAGTTTAGCTCTTCAATTAGGAATGATGATATTTACTGGATGGCAAGGAAACCGTTTATATTATAAGCATGCTGTTCGTGTTTTTCGTAAGGGAGAAGATGCGTCTGATCATGAGAAGGCGTATTTCTTACAATCAAAGGGCGGCGTTAGTGTAGCTGGTATGATTGGTTTACAGATTATAGTCGGGATTGTGTTTGGTTTAGCTGCGTTAGGGCTGTCCTTTTTACCAACTGAGCCGAATATTAAAAACGTTGTTCGTTCAAGTGATGAAGGGGTTACTTTAGAGATTATGACTGATAATCCAACTTGGAAGTTTGTGAAGAAAGAAAAAGAGTATGACGTAGTAGAGTTTACTGGTTATGATTATACAGAGAAGAAAAATGTGAAAATTAAATTTGCTGTTTATTTCGATGAAGATTATTTCGAGTGGCAAGAGGTATATGAAAATAATAAGAAGTTAAGTGAAGAAGAAGTAGAAGAATATCAAATTTATATTGAAGAAAATAATTGGGGTTTCTAGAGGGAACTCGTTCATTTTGAAAAGAAGAATCTTGTGAAGATTCTTCTTTTGTTTATTAGGGGAGAGAGAAATGATTTCAGCATTAATAGAAGCTCTAATAGGATCTATTAGTTTAGGTACGGGTTTACACACGAAAAAGATTGATGCTAACATACTTTATTTGCAGCAGTATGAGTGGTTTCGAATGATGTATGAAGACGAGAAGTATCAAAAGTTATTTATTACGAACTACAAAGTTCGCTCATATTTACAAAGTAAGCTGAGAGTTCGATTGCTGGTAAAAAATAAAAATGCACAACGAAGATTTTTAAAATTAGTAGAAGAGCAAATGGAAAAAAGGCATACGAATTGAAATTTTGTAAAATACAATAAAAAATGAGAATTTGAGGTAGGGTTGTCAATAACGTGAGACTATGGCACTATAAAGAAATGCTATACAAATTTTATTTATCGAGATGTAAACATCAATTTTGATTTTTACGTATAAATAATGAACGGAGGAAATGAATTTATGGCTACTTTACCAAATTGTCCAAAATGTAATTCAGAATATACGTATGAGGATGGCGTTCTTTTCGTATGTCCAGAATGTGCTCATGAGTGGGGCCAAGACGCAGAAGCTGAAAATAATGATGGTGCAAAAGTTGTAAAAGATGCGAACGGAAACGTTCTTCAAGATGGCGACGCTGTTACTGTTATTAAAGATTTAAAAGTAAAAGGAACTTCTTCAGTTGTGAAGATCGGTACGAAAGTAAAGAGTATCCGTCTAGTTGATGGCGATCACGATATCGATTGTAAAATCGACGGTTTCGGAGCTATGAAGTTAAAATCACAGTTCGTTAAGAAGGCGTAAGACAATAAAAAGAGGGGGCGAATAGCCTCCTCTTTTTATTATGTCACTTTTTGTCGGTAAATCGATATTTCGTGCAAAATCGTTGATATATTCTAAGTTATGATAGATATATTTGAAAAATCGTTGATATATTGCAAGTTATGATAGATATATTGAAAAAATCGTTGATATAATTTCACTCACCGAGAACAGGGCATCATTTACTGAGCGAAAGTTACGATTCACTTCGCATCATAGTCAACCTCTTTCAACTGACATCGCTTATTAAAGAACGTTTTATATCCAAGCTGTAAAAAGGTAATGACAGCGAAAGCGGTACTTCCTGAAATACCGAGTATGATAGCGATTTGATATTGAATGGCTGTGAATGGTGATACACCGGATAATATTTGACCAGTCATCATGCCTGGTAAGCTTATAATTCCCATTCCGACCATAGAATTAATTGTTGGTAAAATAGCAGAATCAAAAGCGTCTCGAATGAGCGGAGCAGCTGCTTCTTTCGGTGTTGCGCCGAGCATAAGTGCACCTTCAATTTGACCTCTTTGCGATTTCATATTGTTTAAGAACGTATTTGCGCCGAGAGAAACACCAGTCATGGCATTACCGACTAACATTCCCGTAATAGGGACGATATATTGCGGAGCATACCAAGGGTCATGACCGATAATAACAAAGATAAATAGTAGAAGTGGCCCAATTGATCCAGCGACCATGGAAAGGGCGGCTACTCGTTTTAATTCTTTAGACATTGGGATATTAACTCGTTTATAAATATTAAAAATTGCAAAGGTAGTAATAGAAGTAATGAGAGCAATTGTATAAAATGGATTACTGTTTTCAAATACGTATGTAAGGACATATGCAACAAGTACGAGCTGAATCGTCATACGGAATGTTGCGAGCGCGATTTGTTTTTCACGAGGTATTCCTTTTAATTTTACAAGTCCAATTAAGATAAGGATAAAAATATAGGCAGCCGCCAGTTGCCAAATTTGGAGTTCAATAACGCCCTTCAATAGAGAGCACTTCCTTTCTAGTTGCACCGTTTGTTTTACTAATTTCAATAATGTCGTCTGCAATTTCTTTTGGAAGTTGTTGCGAGTGTGTGATGAAGATAACTGTTTTTTTCTTTTTTCGTGCTAGTTCAGTAAATTGTTTCATAACGCGGCGTTCTGTATCATTGTCTAGTGCTGAAGTGGGTTCATCTAATAAATAGACAGGCGGATCCATAAGTACAATACGAGCAAAGGCAAGTCTTTGTTTTTCACCGCCGGATAATGAGGAGGCGCTATCTTCTAATTGCTTGTCTAAGCTAACGGTTTGTAATGCACTCCGCAGGGCATCATCATTTGGAAATGGTTTTTCAGAAAGACGAAGTCCCGTTAATAGGTTTTCTTTAACGGTTCCATCAAAAATAGGTGGAGTTTGCCCAAGCATAACTACGTCACGACGTAATTGAATAGGCGGATAATCAGAAATTAACTTTCCGTTATATTCAATTGTACCGGATGTTGGAGATTGTAAATCGTTTAACATGCGAAGCAATGTGCTTTTTCCACTTCCACTTTCACCGATAATGCAAGTGATTTTTTCATTTTGAATCTGTAAATAAGGAATGTGTAGGATATCTTTATATATAACGTCTTTTAATATAAACATAAATCGCTCCTTTCTGATTCTATTTATATCGTATCAAAAAAGGGAGGATAAGGGTTATAAAGAGCAACGTTTTTTCTTCATCTTGAGTTTTATTAATAAGTTAAGTAAACGATCTAATTCTTGGCTGAAAGAAATCACTTTATTATGAGTTAATCCGTATCGTTCAACGAGATAGATTAACTCTTTCTTTTTCGCTTCTATTCGATTGTTTAGTTTCGATAAGTTCATAAGTTGAATGTAATGCCTCCTACAAAAGTATTTATCACATAAAAAATAAGACCGAATGAATTCGGTCTTAAAGGAAATAATAAGACAACTTACAAATAGCATACACTGTTTATCAATAGTTTTTAATATAAAAATGAAAAATAAATCATTATACATATTGAGAAAGAGGTGTCTGATAATTTTTAAAAACTGATGCAAAGAGGCTGTCTACATAGTAGACAGCCTGTAAGATATTAACCCTTATGATATTTGTACATCCAAAGTAGACCGGATTTTAATAATCTTGGTACACGTCCCATTAATGGTTGGTTTGCAAGTAAACCGAAGCCATGCTTCTTACCAAGAGAGCCGAGAACACCTTTTAATTTGATTATAGGTAGTTCGTCAGGAAGTGGTTCATTGTTCCAACGTTTTAATAATATTTGGACAATTTGCTCTCCTTGACCTTCAGCAAGTTGGGCAGATGGAGCGTGTGGAAGTGCTGCGCAATCTCCTACAACATACACGTGCTCGTTATTTGGAATATTATGATATTTAGTTAAGACAACCCGTCCGCTACCATCTTGTTCAACTGGAAGGTTTCGAACAACTTCATTTGCTTGAATACCAGCTGTCCAGACGATTGCATCACATTCAAGTGGTTCATCGTGGTTATACACAATATTTGGTTCCACTTTTGTAATGTTAGAGTTTCTTATAATAGTAACTTTATGTTTTACGAACCATTCTTCTACGTATCTACTTAATTTCTCTGGATACGGGAATAAAATTCTATCTTTTCGATCAAATAAATAGATTTTTAAATCAGAACGGCTTTCGCGAAGTTCACTGGCAACTTCCACACCACTTAAGCCAGCGCCAACGACAGCTACTGTTGCATTTGGTTCTAGACTATTTAATTGTTCATATGTCTTACGTGTTTGTTCAATCGATTGTAGGCTATGTGTATATTCTTTCGCCCCAGGAACGTTATGATATTTATCCTCACAGCCAAGACCGATAATTAAATCATCATATTGGATCGCTTCGCCGCCATCGAGATGAACAGCTTTTTCTTCGAGATCAATATTTGTTATTGTGCCGTATTGAATATTGAGTCGTGGGTGCTCGGGAAACGGTATACGAATATGTGTTTCTGAAATAGTACCCGCAACTAATGCATAATATTCAGTTTTGAAGCAATGATATGGTACTTTGTCGATTAATGTCACTTGTACATCATCTGGAAGTTGGTTGCTTGGAAGTAGCCTTTGTAGAATTCTCATTCCACCGTAGCCGCCACCTAGTATTACGAGGTGTTTCATGATGGATTACCCCTTTTCTGTTGAAATATCCCCTAATCATAAAATTTTATATTAATAAAATATTTTGACTTTACTCAATCAAATTATATCGAATTTGTGAACAAATAACAATGCATGAATGAATACTCTGTTGTACAATAAGAAGAAAAGTAAAGTAAACTGTTTTGCCTTTTTAGTTACTATTTTATTGCAAGTAGCATGTTATATAAAATAAAACCATCTACTTTGAAGTGAAATAGTGAAGTAACTAAATAGTTTAGGATGTATAACGAAAACAACAAGAGACAGCTTAGTTTTCTTCTTATAGATGGAGTCAGAAGGTAATTTGTTTTGTAGTACAGGGGGGAGAATTTTGATTAAACCATTAATTGAATTTTGTGTAGGTAACCTTGCAAGTGGTTCACAAGCAGCTTTAGAGAAATTAGAAAAAGATCCGAATTTAGATGTAATGGAGTATGGTTGTTTAGGATATTGTGGCATTTGTTTTGAAGGACCGTTTGCACTTGTAAATGGTGAAGTTGTACAAGGTGCTACAGTAGAAGAACTGGTCAATAATGTATATGATTATTTGGATGAAAATCCAATGTTTTAAGGTGGTGCAATCAGCAGCACCTTTTTCATTAGATAAAATGTTATTTCGTAGGGGAGTTTAATACTATAGATAAATAAAAAAAGGCCCTTTTTAGAAGGGCTTTTTTCTTACACAATGTGTGTAAGAGTGGCTCATCGCCAAACGTTGTCAAATATGAGAAACGGGGGACATTCATATTGTGTTCTAAAAGCATGCATTCTATACTTAAAATAACAAATTATTTTTGGAGTGAATATAAATGAGCCAATTTTCTTTTACAAAAATGCATGGTCTTGGCAATAGTTATATATATGTAAATATGTTTGAAGAACAAATTCCTGAAGAAGATTTAGTTCTTGTGGCGGAAAAGGTTTCAAATATTAATACTGGTATTGGAGCAGATGGGATGATTTTAATTTGTCCATCTGACGTAGCTCCGGTGAAAATGCGCATGTTTAATAATGATGGTTCAGAAGGAAAGAGTTGTGGTAACGGTTTACGATGCGTAGCGAAATATGCGTATGAGCATAAACTAGTAGAAGAAACAGTTTTCACAATTGAAACGTTAGCTGGTATTGTAACAGCGGAAGTAACGGTAGAAGAAGGGAAAGTTACATTAGCGAAAATCGATATGGGAGCACCGCGTTTAACACGTGCAGAAATACCGATGCTTGGTGAAGGTGAAACACCATTTATTCGTGAAAACTTCTTATACAATAATCATCGCTATGCATTTACAGCTGTTTCAATGGGGAATCCGCATGCGGTTATTTTTGTTGATGATGTAGAGCAAGCACCTCTTACAACACTTGGTCCAGTCCTGGAGACACATGAAATGTTCCCAGAGCGAGTAAATGTTGAATTCATCGAGATTTTGAATGATGCAGAGATGAATTTCCGCGTTTGGGAACGTGGATCTGGTGTAACGCAAGCTTGCGGAACAGGAGCGTGCGCTGCAGTTGTCGCTGCTATTTTAAATGGAAAGATGGAACGTGGTAAGGAAATTACAGTCCATTTAGCTGGCGGCGATTTAATGATTGCTTGGACTGAAGAAGGAAACGTGTTGATGAAAGGGCCTGCGGAAGTAATTTGCCGCGGAGTGTATGAGTACAAGATAGAAGCGTAAAGATGTATAATAGAATGAGAACAGAAAGGATGGTGTATTTCATGATTGAAGTAACAGAACAAGCAGCTTTTCAAATTAAAGATATGTTAAAAGATGCTGAAGATGGAGAGAAGTACGTGCGCCTTGCTGTACACGGCGGCGGATGTACTGGCCTTTCTTACGGCTTAGGATTTGAAGTAGAACCAAAAGAAGACGACACAGTTCTTGAGTTTTTCGGTGTTGAATTTGTTATCGATACAGAAAGTGCTCCAATTGTTAAAGGAGTAAAAATTGATTATAAACAATCGATGCTTGGCGGCGGATTCACAATCGACAATCCAAACGCAATCGCATCATGCGGATGCGGATCATCTTTCCGTACAGCGACGAATGCTGGTAAGCCAGAAGAGTGCTAAGTTTTTAGTCGAAATAGAAAAAGACCTTTTTAGCGATGGAATAAAATCGTTAAGGAGGTCTTTTCTTTTGCCGTAAAAGCCCGATTACCAAGGCTAATCAATATTTCACTTTATTTTTGCATAGATGCAAGTATCAGTTAGTTGTTTGCCGTCAGATGAAAAATCTTCATTACGTAATATCCCTTCAAGTTCAAAGCCTAGTTTTTCAGGGAGTGCACGACTTTTCGTGTTATTACATTCACATCGTATTTCAATCCTTCTAAATTTGAATAACTGAAATCCAAGGTTTGTTAACGCACTTACTGTTTCTGTCATATATCCACTGCCACTAAATTGCGTGTTAATCCAGTATCCAATTTCACATTTAGAAACCTTCCAATCAATTCGATGAAGGCTAGCTGTTCCAACAAAATCATTCGTCTCTTTATGATAGATAAGATAGCGAAAGCTTTCTCTTTTCAAAAAATCTATATGCGCATTTCTCAGAAGAATTTCCGTTTCTTCAACAGTAGGAATGGACTGGAATAAAGACAACCATGGCTTTAATTCACGAATTGAATCTTTAATAGCTTCATGTACTACATTCCCTTCACCTGCTTGAAGTGGTGCTCGAAGAATGAGTCTGTCTGTTTCTATTTGTAACGGAACATCTAATAAAATAGGATTCATATTATTTCTCCTCTCGAAACCTTTAAATTATGACAGAATGAAACTTATATCATAAAAAAACTTTCACCCAAAAGAAATAATTCTTGAGGACGAGAGTCGCAATTTATAATAAATGAATTGAAAAATACTTTATCTCACTAATAGAAAATCACGTCACAGCATCACTATTAGTTATTATAGAACTGTGTGAAGTACAGGAATATAGTAAAGCTTATCTTCCCATAAAGGAACCTCTCAAAAACGAGTAAACAATAAATATATATTCAATTCATCATTTAGAAATCCCTTTTCACATATTGAAAACTAAACTATCAGTTGGTACAGCAGCATTAGGTTGTTAAACTAATGCATATGTTAATTGAATAAGGAATTATTATTTTTTAACCTGCTTTAAATTGAACGCATAATTCAAGATTGATTATCTAAATACAATCGCATCATGCAGATTTGGATCATCTTTCCGTACAGCGACGAATGCTGGTAAGCCAGAAGAGTGCTAAGTTTTTAGCCAAAATAGGAAAGACCTTTTTAGCGATAGAATAAAATCGTTAGGAAGGTCTTTTATTTTGGCGTTAAAACAGAAAATGCATGTAAAGTTACTTTAGAATTTAATTTAAATGTTATTATATATGGGATATATGATTAATCGAGTTTCATATTGTTCGTTTTAAGATAAGATTATGCAACAGAAATGTAAATGAATAGGAGAAATATACTATTTATTAGTTATATTTAATGTTAATATTTGTAACGAAGATGATTGGTGACCATGTTTGGATTAGCTGTAGCTGCATCGGTTATGACTAATAGGTAGATTTATTCCATAAAAGCCCGATTGGTGAGGGCTGATTAAAGTTTCACTTTATATAAAAAAGGTGCATGAGGGAGAAGGCTATAGCAAATTGTATAGAACTGAATAGTTCCGTATTAATTAAAATACGTTGATTACTAAATATTAAAAAATACCGGGGGGATTAGAGTGAAGTCATTTAAGAGAGTACTTATAGTAGGGATGGCGTTGACTACAGTATCGATTTTGGGAGCTTGTTCTAGCGATACAGACGTATTAACAAAAGTAGGAGTAAAGCAACCAGCGAAGGCGGAAGGTGACGTACTAAAAGAACAGAAGAAAACACCTATGACTACGAGTAAACGTGAAAGTATTAAAAATGAGGACGCTCCATCATCACAGAAGCGTTACATTTCTCATGATGAATCTAAAAAGATTGAGGAAGGTATGATGTATACGGATATTCTTAATACGATTGACTACGGTGGTGAGAACATAAAACATTATAATAACAATGAAAAACGCGTATTTTATACTGAAAAAGATACGGATGGTACATATGAAATTATGGTTGAATTAAATACATATGGTTACGTTGTGAATATTGAACGTACTGCTATAAAGGATACAGAGAAAGATACAGAGAAAGATACAGAGAAAGATACAGAGAAAGATACAGAGAAAGGTAAAGAGAATCGGGTATCTACGAAACGTATTGAAGAGCCTGTAAAGGAATATGAAGAAAAAAACGATCGTGTACCGTGGTATAAAGATGTAAATAACAATTCGGCAGCAGTAAGTTACAATCACTATTTGAAAATCAAAAAAGGTATGCCTGCGAATCAGGTAAAAGCTGCAATTGGACAGCCACATGTGATTGAGAAATATAAATCTTATTCAGTATATGACTATACTGGTTATGGTGGAGAAGGATCATTACGTGTAATCTTTGAACCGAATGGAACTGTTACGGATGTAGTGGAAGACGGTTTACCACGATAATAAATTAGTTACGGGAAGAGTTGTAGTAAAGTTTTCGTTGATTTTATAAAGTTTTTGGGAGCATACCCGAATATAGATGGAAAGTGTTTTTATTAGCCATGTTAACTATAGTATCAGTATTTACCGAAGTTTCTTCCAAATTCAATAGCGTTATTGTGGATGTTGTTGTCGTATTATTCTTGTTGGTATATATCGCAGTAGGACAGCGGTTGTAACTGAACGTAAGAGGACGCGTAGTAGCAGCTTCCTTTTGAAAGAAGGAGGAAAATATGATGGAGGATATTCTTGAATTCATAGGGAGATACGTAATTAAACCTATTATTAGTTTAGTGAGATATCTTGTAATAGAGATTATAATTGAGGGCATAATAGAAGGCGTAATAAACGGTATAAGGAAATTACGTGATAAGTGGCGAAATTGGCGTGAAAGACGTTATTGGCGGTAGTGTAGGTGATGAGTGTGCGAAACAAAAACGTTATACAGAAGTTATGAAGAAGTTTAATGAAATAATAGAAAACGACTTGCATTTAGAATCTGTACTCGTTCCAATTGGTGATGGAATGAAGATTTCTAAAGTGAAGAAATAATTATTATCTTACAAAAGTGTAATGTTCATGTCATGTTTTTGAATTTCTTCTTTAAGCTCTGCGCTTTAAGATAAGAATATAAGAAAAACATATGAGGTGAAGGAAATGAAAAGATACATTGCACTATTTAGTATTTTAGTTGTATTTGCAAGTCTGTTAGTTGGTTGTGATTTAAACCGTATGGGTAAAGATGAGTATTATGTTCAAATTACAGTAGATGGAAAAGAATTTGATAGTAAAGCTAGTGATGGGCAGAAATTTAAAGATTATGAATATAAGCTGACTGGCTTTGATAAAGACGGTAAAGAGAAAGAATTAGAATTCATAGCTCAAAAAAATCTTCGTAAAGAAGCATTCCTACGCGTATATCACTCAGATAAAAAAGGTGTAACAGCTTGGGAAGAAGTGAAGAAAGACGAGCTTCCAGCGAAAGTGAAAGAAAAATTAGGCGTGAAATAAGACAGATAGAAAAGGAATTGACGAACAGGGTCAATTCCTTTTTTTGCTTTCAAATTCTTCTTCTGAAAAGACTTTAAATCCGTATCTTTTAAATAAAGCAGTAGTTACCCCGTAACCAGTTTGCTTATTACCGTTAAATTCTCCAGTATAAATCGTAGAACTACCACAAGATGGACTACGTTCCTTTAAAATAATATATTCTGGTTGTAAATTTTTAATTTGTTCTAATGCTTTATAAGCGCCATTTACGAAAGCTTCTGTGACATCTTCACCATCTTTTGTCATCACTTTCGCTTTTCCGTCCAAAACGTCGTCGCCATTCCCGCCAATAATTTCAGCGGAAGGACGAGGCGTTGGTAGTCCCCCTAATACTTCAGGACAAATGAGGACGGTATCTTCTTTTTGCAGAAGCTCCTCTATTTTTGAAACGAGATTGTCATTTCCGTCATATCGACAAGCAATACCACCTAAACAAGCGCTAATTACGATCATATTTTCATCTCCATTAAAAAAATATTAAATTCCACGCCAAATTCTCTTCCTGCCTCTTACTTATAAATGAGGTGATATAAATGGGAAGCTTATATAATTTAATGAAACCATATAGTGAATTTCGAAGTAAAGAAGAGTTTAATACATATCAAAAACAAGTTTTGAAGTGCTACCGATTTCAATTGAATAAAACTGATTCTATCATTATTCATTTTTTAGGAAAGTATGCGGTGAATGAGAAACAAAAAACAGTAGGAGTCGCCTGTCCGTTAATGGAGACGATTGCGAAGAATGTTGGAAAGAGTATTCGTACAGTACGCCGTTCAATTGCAAAGTTAGAGGGACTAGGAATTATAAAGCGTGTTGCAACAAAAGAAAGACATAAGCGCGGCGGGTATAGTGCGAATTTATATATTTTTCTTATATCTGCAATTGACCGCATGGATGACCGTATGAAAATGTCCGCTTGTAAAAGTGAGGATTATGCAGCTGGCTGTAGCGGAAAGGAACAAAAAAACGAGAGGGAAACAATTCTTTCTAAAAACATTCCACAAATAAAAGAGAAAAGAAAAATAACGTACGAGCTTGATGAGACGTATTGCCGTCATGATATACCGAAGCCTTTTATATACGCACTTCTGCCGATGACGAGTAATCCGAAGAAGATTAATATATTTTGGAGTAAGGTAGAACTTGCATATAAAAAGAGCGGATTGCTAGAGCAAGGTGTTTTACTAGAGCAAATATTAGCTGATGAAGAAGTGTATGGAAATTTCATTTGGCGAGTGAAGAGTGTCGTGAGAGCTTATAAATACGGGGAAATCCGTAAAAATGTGAAGGCACTTTTATATAGTACAGTGCGAGATTTATTTTTAGAGGTTGGATTAGAATGGGGAGCAGCACTGAGAAGAAGTAAGGGGATAGCGTTATTTGATCCATTTAAAAAGGAGCCATGCGTATAATACATGACTCCAAGTAGCTAGTCGAACTTTCTTACAACTGGAACACGAATCGCTACAAATAGTACGAAGACGATAACAGCAATTGCACCGCTTTTCATAACGGTTACGATTGGAATTCCCAGTGCAAGTGCGATTGATGTGAATGCATAAGAGAGCGGGATAAAGCCCATTGATGATAGCATAAGTAAGCTCATTACGCGTCCCATCATTTCCTCTTTTACTGTCGATTGAATCATCGCCATAAGCGGAACGATAGCCATTGCAATTGTAATACCATAAAACATGCCGGCTAATAGTGCTTGCCAAAGTACGGTGCTAAAGTTGATGGCTAAGAAGAATACACCAGACAATAGCATCATGATAATACAAAAAAGACCGCGCCTACGATTAATATTTCTTAAACCGACAATGACAGCACCGATTGCCATTCCGCCGCCTACAGATGCTTCTAAGTAACTAAACTGGAGTGAATCACCATGCAGCACGTTTTTAACAAAAAGCGGGAAACCAACTTGCATCGGGCCGATCAAAAATAAGTTTAAAAAGGCGCTACAAATAAGGAAAGTTGAAAGGAATGGTGATTCCTTTACATATAAGATTCCTTCTTTAATGGAAGTGAACATACCTTTATCCGTATCTTTTAGTTCTGGCATCGTAAATTGTATTTTTTGAACGAGTATGGCCGCGACAATCAGTAATAAAATTGTAATAGAAAATATTGTCTCGTAGTTTGTGAATTTGATAAGAATTCCGCCAAGTACAGGGCCTAAGATGACCGATGCTTGGTTCGTCATTTGTGTAAGTGAATTCGCTTGTGTTAACCGGCTTTTTTCTACCAATTCCGGTAAGATAGATCCATCTGCTGACCAGAAGAAAGCATCGGCAAGTCCAAAGAATAAAGCGAATAAAGCAAATGTATATAGTGTTACATCACCAACGATAAACCATGTGAGAATGGTTGCAACAAGAATCGCTCGAATAATATTGGAGTAAAACATAATGTTTTTTTTCGGGAATTTATCAGCTACAGCGCCGCCGATAATCATAAAAATAAGCCTTGGAACACTAAGAGCTACGAAAACAACACCGAGTGAAGCTTCAAGGTTTAATGTTTTTGCTATGTACCACGTTTGTGAAAAAGTAAAAAAGGCTAAAGCAAAGCTTGAAAAAAGAGTAGCTGCCCAAAGAAAAAGGAAATTCGTATTTTTTAATAACGGTTTTCCGCTTCCTTCTAAAGCAGTTTTATTTTGTTGTAGTTCCTCCATATTGCTTCCTTTCTATGTGACAAATTTAAACTAAAAAAACAGTAAACGCCCGATTGGTGAGGGCTAATACTCAATGAGAGATGTCCCTCGCTGATTATAGTTTCACTTTATACAGTTTCTAATATTTCTATACTGCACTTTCTCATTGTAGACAATAATAATGAATTTGCACAGTGGCTATTTAACGACAAAAAAGAAGATACCAAATGGTATCTTCTTTTTTGTCGTTCAGGCTAATGCAATATAAATATCCAATTGTACGTTGGTTGGATCTGTTGCTTTTTCATCATAAAGCTCAAAGTCTGTTGTAAAAGCACGTTTATTTTCTTTCGACCATTTCCAAATATATTCCCAAGCTTCGCAAACGACTTCAGCAACTGGTCCCTTTCTCGTTGTAAATACCGCATACGTAGCGGCGGGTATTGTTAAAGTTGTCATATTTTCAGGAACTTCTTTTAGTGAAGAAACGGGCATACCGATTGTAAATGTATATGTACCAGTTTCATCTGATTCGTAGTTGGAGTAGAAAGCGAGTGTTTCTTTCGTTTGTTGATTTGGGATGTGATGCATCATTTGTTCTTGAAAGTATCGGTTCCAGAGCTCGGGAATTTTTCCTTCAGTAGATGCTTCTTTTTCATTAGTCGTCGTAACCGAAACGCCGATTGCTTGGAAAGCTTCTTTTTTTACGATAATAGGTTCTTTCATCTTTAAAATATCCCCCTTATTAAATAGAACGTTTGTTCTGTTTTATTGTAACATATTTTGGAAGGATACGGTAGCACAATAATAAAAAACTCCTTCGCGTAAAAGGAGTTCTTTTCATTGCTATATTAAAACATACTTGAGCTATGCATCGGTTGAAGTTTTGCATTTGGATCGAAGTAAGCTTTTGCATTGTTTACTGCTGTCGGTGCTTCGCCAAATCCACAAGCGATAAGTTTTACTTTTCCTTCATATGTACAAATGTCACCAGCAGCGTAAATGCCAGGAATATTCGTTTCCATTTTTGAATTCACAAGGATGCTATTTTTTTGTATATCTAAGCCCCAGTTTTTAATTGGACCAAGAGAAGAAACGAAGCCGTAGTTTACAATTACGTCATCAACATCGATGATAACTTTTTCTTCAGTTTTTACGTGCTGAAGAACGACTTGTTCAATTTTGTCATCACCAATGAGTTCAACTGGAACATACGGTGTACTTACTTCTGCACGAGAATTCATTAAGTTTTCGACGCTATGTTCATGTGCACGGAATTTATCACGGCGATGAACGATTGTAACTTTTTCAGCAATCGGTTCTAACATCATCGTCCAGTCTACTGCGGAGTCGCCACCGCCAAATACTACGACGCGCTTGCCAGCAAATTTATTCATATCATCAACGAAATAATGTAAGTTTTTCTTTTCGTATTTTGCTGTACCTTCTAATTCTAAGCGGCGTGGTTGGAAAGCACCATTGCCGGCAGTAATGATGACTGATTTAGAATAGTGAGTTTGTTTATTCGTAACAAGTTTAAATATACCATCAGCTTGTTTTTCAAGCGTATCAACCGCTTCTTCTAAGCAAACGGTTGGATCAAATTTCTTCATTTGCTCTTTTAAGTTATCGACTAATTCTTGTGCACGCACTTTTGGAAATCCAGCCACATCATAAATGTATTTTTCAGGGTAGAGTGCGGATAATTGTCCTCCAAGTTGAGGTAAGCTTTCAATGATTTTTACACTTGCTTGTCTCATACCGCCATAAAATGCTGTGAACAGTCCCGTTGGACCACCACCAATAATTGTTATGTCGTAAACTTTTTGATTTTCTGCCACTTTCATTCCCCCTATAGATGGAATTTTGATATTGATTTCATATATTGTTCATATGTACACGAAAATCCTGCAAATGATGACACTTTCAAATAAATGATAGCATATTTGAGTTCATAATACTTCTGAAAACGACTGAATTGTGTGTAAGTTTTCGCATAGGTTCTTTTTTATTGTATAAAATATACAGAAAGGAAAATACATGAAAAAAAGGCTGAAAAACCCTTGAAAACGCTATGTTATTTTAAAATATTGATAATTCGCCAGATGCTTGAATTCTGGAATAAAACCGACTAATATAGGGAAGTATTATGTTAAATTTCTATGACAAAATTCGTACGATTTTTTGACTGCGTTTTGTTATGATATAGAATGTGATAAATTCCACATTCTTGACAAATAGAGTTTTTAGTACTTGGTATTATTTCTCATTACTATTATATAAAGAAAAGGGTTGTGATTTGGTGAAGACTCCAAAAATCGTAGTTTTAGGTGCAGGTTATGGCGGGATGATTACGACTGTTCGTCTGCAAAAAGCATTATCTGTAAATGAAGCTGAAATTACGTTAGTAAACAACAACAGCTATCACTACCAAGCGACTTGGTTACACGAGAGCGCAGCTGGTACATTACAAGATGAAAAAATCTGTCTAGATATTCAAGACGTTATTGATACAAATAAAGTGAACTTTGTACAAGACACAGTAGTAGAAATTAAAGCTGCTGAAAAACGTATTATCTTAAAAGACGGCGAGTTAGAGTATGACTACTTAGTAATCGGTCTTGGTTTCGAATCAGAAACATTCGGAATTACAGGATTAAAAGAGCATGCATTCTCAATCGCTAACATTAATGCAACTCGTGAAATTCGTGAGCATATGGAAGCTAGTTTCGCTAAATATGCAGATGAGAAGCGCGATGAGTTAGTAACAATCGTTGTTGGTGGTGCTGGATTTACTGGTATCGAGTACGTAGGTGAGCTTGCAAACCGTGTTCCTGAACTTTGCAAACAGTACAATGTACCACGTGAAAAAGCACGTATCATTTGTGTAGAAGCGGCTCCAACAGCACTTCCAGGTTTCGATCCAGCATTAGTAGAATACGCTGTAAAACAACTTGAGAAAAAAGGCGTAGAATTCCGCATCGGTACAGCAATTAAAGAAGCAACTGAAGAAGGAATTATCGTTGCAAATGGCGATGATACGGAATTAATTAAGTCTGAAACAGTAGTTTGGGCTGCAGGTGTTCGTGGTAATGGTATTGTAGAAGAGTCTGGCTTTGAAGCAATGCGCGGACGTGTAAAAGTTGATGAGTACATGCACGCTCCAGGATACGAAGAGGTATTCATGGTTGGTGATGCCGCGTTAATTATTAACGAAGAAATTAACCGTCCATACCCACCAACAGCACAAATTGCAATTCAACAAGGTTACAACATTGCACACAACTTAACTGTATTAGTTCGTGGCAAGGGCGAAATGAAAAAATTCGCATTCGATAATAAAGGATCTGTATGTTCTTTAGGTCATGACGATGCAATGGGTGTTGTTATGGGTAAAAAGTTAACAGGTTGGAAAGCTTCCTTCATGAAGAAAGTAATCGATAACCGCTACCTGTTCTTATTAGGTGGACCTTTATTAGTTCTTAAAAAAGGTAAATTAAAGTTCTTTTAATATATAGTAGAAAAAGCAGAAACGGCTAAGCGCTGTTTCTGCTTTTTTCATATTAAAAATATAGTATAATATATAAAAAAGAAAGAATATTCTGTCCGTTATGATGGAGGAGGTTATTACATCATGGAGAAACGAGGGAAGGTATGGCTAGCTGTTAGCGGTCTAGTAGCTACAAAAGATGGCAGGTGGCTATTCGTTAAGAAGAAATACAGTGGATTAAAAGGGAAATGGTCTTTACCGGCTGGTTTTGTAAATGAAGGTGAGACAGTTGAAGAAGCTGTGAAACGCGAAGTGTTAGAAGAGACAGGCATTGTCGCTCATGTGAAGGGGATCATTGGTGTTCGATCGGGTGTTATTCGTGATGAAATTAGTGATAATATGATTATTTTCCTTTTGGAGCCTGAAGGAGAAAATATTATTGTACAGGAGAAAGAATTGTCTGAAGTGGCGTTCTTACATCCAGATAAGATTGCGGACGATCCGAATACGTCTGTACTTATTAAATATTTGTTAGAAGGAAGATCAGAACTACATCTTGAAGTGGACAAAACATTAAATCCAGGAGAATCATTTGGTTATACAGCTTATCACGTATTTACGGCACGTGCGAAGGAGAGGGAAAAAGAGTGAGTATACCGGTACTACTTATTTCAATGATGTTATTCTTTATTTTGTTCTTTGGAATTGGATTTTTACTCAACATGATTTTGCGGGCTACATGGGTAATGGTTATTGTGTATCCGATTGTTTGTATGCTTATTATTAATAAAGCGAGTATGTGGGATTATTTTTCAAAGCCGAAAGAAACATTTTCTTCATTTGGGACAAGTGTATCGCACTTAGGACAAGCAGACTTATTTATTCTATCTACTGGATTAGTAGGGGCTGCTTTAGCAGGAGTCGTAATCAAGAAACTTCGGAAAAGCGGATATCAAATGTTTTAATCTCCAATTCATTTGGAGATTATTTTTTTGCATATTCCTTCATCGTATAGGGAATGATTAACGATGAAGGAGTGTGGAATATAAAAATGTTAAAACGATATTGTATTCGCATTATGATGACTTGTTTACTTGCAATTGCATTATGCGTAACATGGAATGCTTTCACAGGAGTTTCTCTATTAGAGATTGTAAAGAAATATGAGGGAACGAGTGCAAAAGAAGTACATGCAGCAGAAGTTAAGAGAAATGTTGCTCCGAGTAAAGAAGTGATAAATGCTTTAGAGCAGGCAAACGACTGGTCTAAATATCGTTCAATTGAAATGACTGCAACAGGTTATACATCGGGGATTGAGTCAACTGGTAAGAGGCCAGGGCATCCAGAGTATGGTATTACATATTCAGGTGTTAAAGTGAAAAGGGATTTATATTCCACAATTGCTGCGGACTTACGCGTATTCCCGATTGGAACGATTCTCTTCGTGCCAGGTTACGGGTATGGTGTAGTAGCTGATAAGGGCGGTGCAATAAAAGGAAACCGTCTTGATCTATATTATGATACGGTGAAAGATGTTTATAGCCAATGGGGTAAGAAAAAAGTAAATGTGTATGTAGTAAAAGTAGGAAATGGTAAGTTTACAGAAGAAGAGTTAACGATGTTAAATCAAGACGAAACGATGCAAGTGTTTCGTGGTCAATATTTAAAACAAAGATAGTCTAGTTGTAATTACACTAGACTTTTTTTCTTGGCTTATTTCATAATAGAGGAGATTTTACACGTCATATAACTGTAGTTGGAATTGTCGCATTTTATAGAAAATAAAGTTATAATGGTGGTAGAGAAATTTAGGGGGTCTGAACATGTTTCAAGTACAAAAAGAATTAGCAGGTCATGAAGTAGTGATTGTTGCTCTATTTGAAGAAGAGAAAATGAGTAGTTTTGTACAAGAACTGGACAAAGCGTTTGAAGGACAATTACAAGTTTTACTAGAAGAGAAAGAATTATCTACGAAGAAAAAGGCCATTTCGAAAGTACATAGCTTAGGAAAAACAAATGTGAAACGTTATTACTTTGTTGGTTTAGGCAAGAAAGAGTCTTACACGACAGAAACGTTACGTGCGGCTCTTGGAAAAGCGTTTAAAACATTACAAGTAGCAAAAGTACAAGATGCAGCGATCTTACTTGATTCTTTCGTAACAGAGAAATTAGATGCGATTGATGTAGCTCATATTGCAGCAGAAGTACAAGGCCTTGGTACATATGAGTTACAAACGTATAAATCAGATAAAAAGGATCGTGAAGAGTTAGAGAAGTTCACGGCTATTACAGCGGAAGATGCACAAGAAATTGAAGCCGCATTAACAGTTGGCTACGTACATGGACGTGCAACAAACTCGGCTCGTACACTTGTAAATATGCCGCCAAACGTATTAACAGCGACAAAGCTTGCTGAGTATGCTGTTGAGTTAGCGGAGAAGTATGATATGGACTATAAAGTTCTTGAGAAAGAAGAGATGGAAGATCTTGGTATGGGTGCATTACTTGCAGTAAACCAAGGTAGTGTAGAGCCACCAAAAATGATCGCTCTTATTTATAAAGGAAAAGAAGAGTGGACGGATGTCATTGGATTCGTTGGAAAAGGTATTACATACGATACAGGTGGTTATTCTTTAAAACCACGTGAAGGCATGGTTGGTATGAAAGGTGATATGGGCGGTGCAGCTGCTGTATTAGGTGCGATGGAAATTATCGGAGAACTGCGCCCAGAACAAAATGTGATCGCTGTTATTCCTTCAACTGATAACGTTGTAAGTGGTACGGCATTTAAGCCAGACGATGTAATCACATCTATGAGCGGAAAGACAATTGAAGTATTAAATACGGATGCAGAAGGTCGTCTAGCTTTAGCTGATGGTATTACGTATGCGAAAAAACTTGGTGCAAACTACCTTGTTGATGTTGCAACATTAACAGGCGGTGTAATTGTTGCACTTGGAAACTATACGACAGGCGCAATGACAAATAATGAAGAGTTATTTGAGCAAGTGCTAGAGGCTTCTATGGAAACAGATGAGCCAATTTGGCAACTACCGATTTTTGATCGTGATAAAGAACGTGTGAGAAACAGTAAGTTTGCTGATTTAAATAACTCACCAGGCCGTGAAGGACATGCGGTTATGGCAGGTACATTCCTAGGCGAATTCGCTGAAGATACACCGTGGGTACACTTAGATATCGCTGGAACATCAGAAACAAAAGGCGCGCACGACTTAGGTCCAGCTGGAGCAACTGGTGCAATGGTACGTACACTTGCAACACTTGTGGAGCGTTTCGGAGAAGAATAAGAGTATAAGTGAAGACTGTTCCAATATTTTGGAACAGTCTTCTTTTTTATAGGTTTGTTTATCTAGCTATTTGCCGGGCAGTAAGACCCTCACCTCAAAAATTCAGCGGAAGCAAAGAAGTTAAGTGTGGATCGAGCTGCTCGTAAACTCTTGATTGGTGAGGGCTGATTAAAGTTTCACTTTATAAAGAAATCGTATACAAAATCCCATTTAAGGCAAAAGAAGTACGGCCCGTTTCTTCAGAGACAACTAATATAAGTGCATCACTCTTTTCTGATAAGCCAATTGCAGCTCTGTGCCGTGTTCCCAGCTCAGGATCAACTTCTGTACTTTTCGTTAAAGGAAGAATATTAGCAGCTGAGACAATATGATTATTTTTTACGAGAACGGCACCGTCATGAAGAGGGTTACCTGGATAAAATATTGATTCGAGTAATGGTGCAGTTAAGTGAGCGTTTAATGTCGTTCCAGTTTGAATGAAAGCTTCAAGCGTCTCGTTTCGTTCCACAACGATAAGAGCACCATGTTTTCTGACGCTTAAATGTTGGATAGCTGTTGTAATAAAAGATGAACTTTCCGTATAAGGTGATAAATATGCCTGAATATAGTATGTAGCTGCCAATGTTTGTACATTTGCCAACATATGATGAATATCTTCCATTTTGCATAAAATGCATTCATCTTCTTTATCGATTGCGTTCCTCATAATCGATAGTTCTCTTTCAGCAATTTCAATCATTTGCTTTGTTTGTATTTTGAGCTCTTCTGACAAGCCCCATTCGTGCATAATCCTCATTCCCTTTAGTGGAGTATTTAACAATAGTGTATACAAATATTCCTAGTAAAATCCTGCTAGATTTTATAAAATATTGAGATACGGCATGTTTTTTTCATATAATAAAGGTATGACGAGCGAGAGGAGAGAGAAGAATGAATTGGAAACAAGAATTTAGTCGCTGGCTTTCTTACGCACAATTAGATGCAGAATTAAAAGAACAGCTAGAAAACATGAAGCAAGATGAGAAGAAAATCGAGGATAGCTTTTATAAAAACCTAGAGTTCGGCACAGGTGGTATGCGTGGTGAACTTGGTGCTGGTACGAACCGTTTAAACGTATATACAGTTCGTAAAGCAACAAAAGGATTAGCAAGCTTTATTGAAAAGTTAGGTGAGGAAGCGAAAAAACGAGGTGTTGTTGTAGCCTATGATTCTCGTCATAAATCACCTGAGTTTGCAATGGAAGTCGCTGCTACACTTGGTGCACGTGGTATCACAACATATGTGTTTGAAAGCTTACGTCCAACGCCAGTACTTTCTTTCGCAGTTCGTCATTTACATACAGTAAGTGGAATCGTTCTTACGGCAAGCCATAATCCGCCTGAATATAACGGATACAAAGTATACGGTGAAGATGGTGGACAGTTGCCGCCAAAAGAAGCGGATGAGTTAATTAGCTACGTAGATGCAATAGAAGATGAATTAACAGTTGAAGTCGCTGATGTAGAGCAATTAAAAGCTGACGGTTTATTACATATTATTGGACAAGAAGTAGATGATGCATATGCTGCAGAATTGAACAATGTCATCATTAATAAAGAAATGGTGGAAAAGGCCGGCAAAGACTTAAAAATCGTCTTTACACCATTACACGGAACATCAAATATTTCTGTACGCCGTGGTTTAGAAGAAGTTGGATTTACAGATGTAACAGTTGTAAAAGAGCAAGAGTTACCAGATCCAAACTTCTCTACAGTAAAATCACCGAACCCAGAAGAGCACGCCGCGTTTGAGTATGCAATTCGTGACGGTGAAAAGGTAGGCGCAGATGTATTAATCGCAACTGATCCTGACGCAGATCGCCTTGGTGTAGCTGTTCGTAATCATAATGGTGAGTTCCAAGTATTAACAGGTAACCAAACAGGTGCATTAATGCTTGATTACTTACTATCTCAAAAGAAAGAAAACGGAATACTTCCAGAGAACGGTGTCGTATTAAAAACAATCGTAACGTCTGAAATTGGCCGTACAATTGCAAAAGCATACGGTTTAGATACAGTTGATACGTTAACTGGATTTAAATTTATCGGTGAGAAAATTAGACAGTATGAAGAAAGCGGACAATACGAATTCCAATTCGGTTATGAGGAAAGCTATGGTTATTTAATCCGTCCATTCTGCCGTGATAAAGATGCAGTACAATCTGTCCTATTTGCATGTGAAGTAGCTGCATACTACAAATCACAAGGGAAAACGTTATATGATGGTCTATTAGAAGTATTTGAGAAGTATGGTTTCTTCCGTGAAGACCTTGTATCGTTAACGTTAAAAGGAAAAGATGGAGCGGAACAAATCCAAGAGATGATGGCGACGTTCCGTGAGAATCCTCCGAAAGAAGTAGCAGGCTTAACAGTCGTAGCAGTTGAAGATTATAAAGCAAGCATCATTACATCTTTACAAGATGGACATAAAGAAGAGATTCACTTACCGAAATCAAATGTGTTAAAATATCAATTAGAGGATGGTTCATGGTTCTGCCTACGTCCATCTGGAACTGAACCGAAGATTAAGTTCTACTTCGGTGTACAAGATAGTTCTTTACAAAATAGTGAACAAAAGTTACTTACTATTAAAGAAGACATTATGAATCGTTTATAATACAAAGTAATTTTAAGTAGTAAGGAACAAAAGGGAGCGAAATCTCCCTTTTGTTTTATGTAGGAAATGATTGCTATTAATTCCGACAGGAGAGAGGGTATTTTGTGATGAAAAAAGTAAGAAAAGCGATAATCCCAGCAGCTGGATTAGGAACACGTTTTTTACCAGCAACGAAAGCAATGCCGAAAGAAATGTTACCGATAGTAGATAAACCAACGATTCAATACATTGTAGAAGAAGCAGTGAAATCGGGAATCGAAGATATTATTATCGTTACTGGTAAAACAAAGCGCTCTATCGAAGATCATTTTGATAACGCATTTGAACTAGAACAAAACTTATTAGAGAAGAAAAAATATGAGTTGCTTGAAAAAGTACAAGCTTCTTCAAAAATGGTAGATATTCATTACATCCGTCAAAAAGAGCCGAAGGGACTAGGACATGCTGTTTGGTGTGCACGTAAATTCATTGGTGATGAGCCATTTGCAGTGTTACTAGGTGATGATATTGTCCAAGCTGAGAAACCATGTTTACGTCAATTAATGGATGAGTATGAAAAAACACTTTCTTCTGTTATTGGTGTACAAACTGTTCCAGAAACAGAAACACACCGTTACGGAATTATCGATCCATTAGAACAAGAAGGTCGTCGTTACCAAGTTCGCAATTTCGTTGAGAAACCAGCACAAGGTACAGCACCTTCAAACTTAGCGATTATGGGCCGTTACATTTTAACGCCTGAAATCTTTATGTTCTTAGAACAGCAACATGTCGGTGCTGGCGGTGAAATTCAGTTAACAGATGCAATCCAAAGCTTAAATGAAATCCAACGTGTATTTGCTTACGATTTCGAAGGAAAGCGCTACGATGTAGGTGAAAAGCTAGGATTCGTTCAAACGACAATTGAAATGGCCCTGCAACACCCAGAATTACGTGATGACATGGTTGCGATGATGAAGAAAATTTTAGAAGAACAAGCGAATCAAGAGTCTTAATATAAAAAAGAGTTATTTCAGCTTGTTGAAATAACTCTTTTTTTATTATGAAATCGTCGAATGAGAATGCTGATAAGCAGAACGACGCACAGCATAGTATATGCGAGGTGCGATAATAGCACCGATAATTGTAAATGCAATATCTTTTACTGCGAACCACATCATAATCATCCAAGCAGCTTTATAACTCATATTACCGCCCATAAAGAGATTGACTGCCCCGTACATGTAAGTAGTACCGATTATATAAGTTAAAATAATTCCTGTGAAAGAGGCAATAGCAAATGTAATGAATGTTGGTCTTTCTTTTTGTTCTACTAGTTTTCCCGATACGTAAGCAACGATAATAAATGCGATAATAAAACCACCAGTAGGATCTAAAAGTGCTCCAAATCCAGCTTTGAAGTTAGCAAAGATTGGTGCGCCGGCTACGCCAACGAGCATATATACAGTCATGGATAAGGCACCAAGTCTACTTCCAAGAAGAAGACCTGCTAAAATTGCGAAAAATGGTTGCATAGATAATGGGATGCCCGCTACTTGCAGGAATGGTGCCCAAGATACAATATTTGCACCAATGGCCATAAGAGCGACGAACATGGCAGCTAATGCTAAATCTAAAACATGAAATCTCCTCATAATGTTAACCTCCTGTTGTTTTTAGGTTAACATTATCGTAGCGAAAATATTTACTTGTTGTCAATCAAAATATTTTGATAAGAAGGCTTTAAATAGTCTCTTAGCAATGTATATGGAATACGAAATTGCGGAATTCCACTTGAATACGGAGCAATTTCATATAAAGGGAAATAAATGACGAGATTGTCTGGCTCTAAAAAGAAGTGAAACTTTTTCATACTCATTACCTTTTCAGTTGCATCAGGAAAATAAATACTTTCATTTTGTTTAATTTGTCTTACGATCTCTGCACGGATTACATCTTTATATTTATCTTTTTGTTGAAATAAATCGTCTAAGTGCAGTAGCTTTTTTTCGTTTAAATCAAATGTATTTGCCTTCCACGTATAAAGACCATGTGCTCCGCCAGTATATTGATAGTAATTCACATATAGGCTAAGAAAAGGTGGTTTGTTTAATGAGACTTTATAATCGACATTTGCTACGTACGGATGAAATGGTGTACTAGATCCTTCTGTCTCTTTATAATATTTTTTTGCTTCTTTTTCTAATTTTTTTTTAAATTTGTCAGTGGATTTTTTGTAATATAAATTGAGCTTATTTTGAAATTTAGAGTCAGAAAAGTTGTGAAAAGAAGGCCTATTTATTTGATATTCTATATAAGGTTTCTTACCTTTTTGCGTTACAGTCTTAACATCGATTGTCAGGTTAGATGCTTTGGCTGTTATTGCACAATTTGGTACAATAGTCAGCAAGGAGAACATAAGCAGTAATATACAAAATTTCTGTTTCATTTAGGTGAAGCCTCCTTATATAAGTGTTATAAGTAGTTTGAAAATAAATAGGTAAAATTATACATTTAATTAAAGTAAGAGAAGGAGGAAGCGATATGGCAAAAACTTTAATGGATTCACTTGGAATTGAGTTGTTAGAGATGACAGAAGAAAAGGTGGTTGCTACGATGCCTGTTGATGAGCGTACGCATCAGCCGTTTGGATTTTTACATGGTGGTGCATCGGTTGCATTAGCAGAAACAGTGGCAAGTGTTGGTTCATACAATTTGATTGATCAAGAAAAATGTATTTGTTTCGGATTAGAAATTAATGCAAACCACATTCGCTCAAAGAAAGATGGAATTGTAACAGCGATTGGGACACCGATACATAGAGGACAATCGACAATGGTTTGGGATGTTCGCATTATTGATGAAAATGATGATTTACTATGTATATCAAGATGTACAGTAGCAATTAAAGAAAAACGTGAAAAGTAAAAAAGAGGCGCTCTTATGAGCAGCCTCTTTTTCTTATAATTAGAACTGGATTTTCTTCTCTAAGAAACCTTTTAGTTCGCTAATTGGCATACGAACTTGTTCCATTGTGTCACGGTCACGTACTGTAACAGCTTTGTCTTCAACTGAGTCGAAGTCGTATGTGATACAGAATGGTGTACCGATTTCGTCTTGACGACGGTAACGTTTACCGATAGAACCAGTTTCATCAAAGTCTACCATGAAGTCTTTAGCTAATTCTGCAAATACTTCAGTAGCACCTTCAGATAGCTTTTTAGATAATGGTAAGATAGCTGCTTTGTATGGTGCTAAAGCAGGGTGGAAACGAAGAACTGTACGAGAATCGTTTTCTAATTGTTCTTCTTCATATGCATCACATAAGAATGCTAATGTTACGCGGTCTGCGCCTAAAGATGGCTCGATGCAGTATGGTACGTAACGCTCATTCGTTTGTGGATCGATATAGTTAAAGTCTTCGTTTGAGTGTTCCATGTGACGTTTTAAGTCGAAGTCTGTACGAGATGCAACGCCCCAAAGTTCGCCCCAACCGAATGGGAATTTGAATTCAATGTCAGTTGTTGCATTACTGTAGTGAGATAACTCTTCTTCACCGTGGTCACGAAGACGCATGCTCTCTTCAGTCATACCAAGTGAAAGTAACCAGTTTTTACAAGTTTCACGCCAGAATGCGAACCACTCTAAATCTTCACCAGGCTTACAGAAGAATTCAAGTTCCATTTGTTCGAATTCACGTGTACGGAATGTGAAGTTACCAGGCGTGATTTCGTTACGGAAACTCTTACCGATTTGGCCAATACCAAATGGAAGCTTTTTACGCATAGAGCGTTGAACGTTTTTGAAGTTTACGAAAATACCTTGTGCTGTTTCAGGACGAAGGAAAATTTCGTTTGTGCTAGACTCTGTAACACCTTGGAATGTTTTGAACATTAAGTTGAACTGACGGATTTCAGTGAATTCTTCACTACCGCAATCAGGACATTTTACTTCATGTTCTTTCATTAAGTCAGCCATTTGGTCGAAAGTAAGACCGTCAACAACCATTTCAATGCCTTTTGCATCTAAAGCATCCTCAATTAATTTGTCAGCACGGTGACGAGCTTTACATTTTTTACAGTCGATCATTGGATCGTTGAAGTTACCAACGTGACCAGAAGCGATCCAAGTTTTAGGGTTCATTAAAATAGCTGCGTCTAAACCAACGTTGTGTGGAGATTCTTGAATGAATTTTTTCCACCAAGCTTTTTTAACGTTATTTTTTAATTCGATTCCAAGTGGACCGTAATCCCAAGTGTTTGCAAGACCACCGTAAATTTCAGAACCAGGGAAAACAAAACCGCGATGTTTCGCTAAGTTTACAACTTGTTCCATTGAATACATAAGAAAATCCTCCTTTTGAAAGTTAACGTATTGGCGATGATATACTCTGATACTTTGGAAACGAGCAGTATATGCTAAAAAGAACATAAAAAAACGCTCATCCCAAGGCTTATTTGCCTAGGGACGAGCGTTTGCCCGCGGTTCCACCCTAGTTGATACACAAAAGGTGCATCCACTTTATCATGTATTGCTCGGGACTGCCGTTTCCTTGCGGCTTCAGGCTTTCACTATCCCTGAATCGCTTTTTATGCAAGTACTTATAAGTCCGTCATCGCTACTTATATTAATAATAATGAACATATTCTAACACGTTCTTTTTTAAATCTCAATAGAGGAACGTGTCTATCTATGATAGAGTCTCGCCTATTTTTTCATTATTTATTCCGTAATTTTGTTTAATATGCTTAATTGCTTCACGCTTACTTAATGGAGCGAGTTCATTGTTTTGCACGTATTCCCAAACTACATCCGGATTTGTTTTTGCATATTCACGAAGGACCCAGCCAATCGCTTTTTGAATGAAAAATTCTTTTGAAGAATGTAGTTGCCCAATAATCCAGAAAAGAAGTTCTTCATCCATTTTTTGTTTATATTTCAGTTGGAATAAAATAGCGGCACGTTGTAACCATATGTTATCTGATGCAATCCATTTTGGAATATACGCAGAAATTAATTCTGGGTGTTTTAAAAAGATAGTACCTAAGAATGTAGGGACGATGCTATCGACAGAGTCCCACCAAGATTTTGTGACAATAAGTTCTTCTAAGAAGGGGATATGAGTTTCGTTTATATGCTTTTTATATTTTTGCATGATATCAAGTGCGGCCGCTTGGAATTCACGTTCTGGTAAGTCCCAAAGCTCGCGTACAATAATTTGGAAGTCTTTTTTATCTGGGAGAGTATGTATTTGAATGACGTCTTTTAATAATTGACGCCTTTCCGGTGTTTGAATACCTAGAAATGGGAAGTGATTTTTCATATAACGAGTCATAGGTTCTGCTTTTTCAGGATTTTGATGAGCTGTAAAATGCTCTTGTAATGCTTTTACAAATGGATGCATACGTGTTTCTCCTCTCTTATTCTCTTTCTTCTCTTATTATACAAAGAGTTTGGATAAATTTTAAAACATAACTTGCAATGTAATGAAATATGTTGAAAGTAGAGAGGAGAGGATAAGATGGAGGATCAAGGCGTACTAGCAGGTTTCTTTGCTCTTAGTTTTGCGTTTATTCTTGTTGTATTGATTTGGGCAATTATTGCGTATTTATTAACGGCTTTTGCACTGTATACGATGGCGAAAAATGATGGTGCAACGGATGGTGCTCTTGCGTTTATTCCTTTTTTAAATAGTAAGATATGGGGTGATTTAGCAAAAGACAAATTACCGGATTTCTTAAAAGAAGAAGCGGGATGGAAAGTATTCGGCATATATGTCGCATGTTTCATTTTTAACTTCGTACCAATTCTATATTTATTAGCAACAGCTGTATCGATTGTGCTGTCTATTTATCTTATCTACGCAATTTTAGATAGATACGGAACGAATTCTATATTGTTTACGATTATTCATACAATCACATTTTCGGTTTTCTTACCGATTCATTTATTTATTATTCGAAATGAACCGGTGAGATATAAAGAGTAGATTTTTCGTTTCTGTTGATAAGTCGATATATTTTAGATATAAGTAAAAAAGCGCCCTGATTATCAGGGCGCTTTTTCTACTACATAAGGTAGCGTAAATAAATATAAATGTGAGAAATGATTAATGAAACGATCATAATTGGGAAACCGACTTTTAGGAATTCCATGTAACTAAATTTATGCCCTTCGCGGCTCGCGATACCTGCAACGATTACGTTAGCAGAAGCTCCGATTAATGTTCCGTTTCCGCCGAGACAAGCACCTAGTGCTAATGCCCACCATAATACATCGATTTGTGCGTCAGATGGTGATAAGCCTAGCCCAACTGCCATATCGTTAATAAGTGGAATCATTGTTGCGACAAATGGGATGTTATCAATTGTTGCAGAGGCGATACCAGATACCCATAAAATAAGGATGGATGCGTAAGAAATATCTCCGCCTGTTATACCAATTACTTTTTGAGCTAACATTTTGATAAGACCGATATCGATAAGTCCTCCAACAAGTACGAATAGCCCTGCGAAGAAGAAGATTGTTACCCACTCTACGCTTGCAAATACTTCTTCAATTTCATGCTCTTTCACACCAATTAACATAAGTACAGTAGCACCAGTTAAGGCAATGATAGCCGCATCAATATGGAAAATAGAATGAGTCATGAAACCTACAATTGTAAGTCCAAGTACCGTTAAAGATTTTTTCATTAATACTGGATCTTTAATGTATTGTTTTTCATCTAAGCTCATTAATTTTTTGACTTGTACAGGATCGGCAATTAATTGTTTGCGGTACATGAAGTAAAGTATTGTTGCTGTAACTCCAATAATAATAATTACGATTGGTGCTAGATTCAATAGGAAAGCATTGAAGTCTAAATGTTTATTGGCAGAACCAATCATAATGTTAGGTGGATCACCAATTAATGTTGCCGTTCCCCCAATGTTTGAAAAAATAATTTCAGAAAGTAAATAAGGAACAGGATTTACTTGCAGTATGCGCGTAATAGATAAAGTAACTGGAACAACAAGAAGTACAGTTGTAACGTTATCTAAAAATGCGGAGCCAAGCGCAGTAAGTAGGGAAAGGGAAATTAAAATTTTAATTGGATTTCCTTGTGCCCTTTTTGCTGCTTTAATGGCAACGTATTGGAAAACACCTGATTTACTCGTAATGTTCACCAAAATCATCATACCGATGAGTAGCGTAATCGTTCCCCATTCAATATGTTTCGTAAAGGCGTTATGTAAATCGACGACCCCCACAATTACCATGAGTGCTGCACCAAGAAGTGCGATGACAGCGCGATTAATTTTTTCAGAAATAATAATGGCATATGTAATTAAAAAGACTGCGATAGCAAAATAATACTGCCAGTTAGCGAGTTCTTGCGTTGTTTCGTGCAAAAATCTCATCTCCTTTCATTCATTTTTCTTAGTGTGTCAAATATTAACTAGATGAAACACACATAACGTCATTATAAAGTAGAAAAACTGCGGATGTAAATGAAAGGAGGGATTTTGTCATATTTTCTGCATAGGTCATTTTTTCTTATTTTTTAAAATATTTGTGGGCATTTGACATATATATAAGATACATCCAATCTGAATATTTAAAATGGAATTAGCATTCGAGCTTGTTCGTGTAGGAGTGTCAAATAGAAAGGAATGACAAAAATGATAAGGAAGGGATCGTATGGATGAACAACGATTTTTATTTTTAGACTTTGAGTTTACGATGCCCCAGCATAGAAAAAAACCGAAAGGATTTTTTCCGGAAATTATTGAGGTAGGACTCGTTTCAGTTGCTGGCTGTAAGGTGGAAGATACGTATTCATCACATGTCAGGCCGAAAACATTTCCCTCCTTAACGGATCGATGTAAGAAGTTTTTAGGAATAAAACAAGAAGTCGTGGATAAAGGGATTTCATTTCCTGAACTCGTTAAGAAGCTTGCAGAATACGAAACGAAATGTAAACCGACAATTGTAACGTGGGGAAATATGGATATGAAAGTGCTGAAGCATAATTGTGAAATGGCAGGGATAGCTTTTCCATTCTTCGGGCAGTGTCGTGATTTATCGCTTGAGTATAAGAAGTTTTTTGGGGAAAGAAATCAAACAGGATTATGGAAAGCAATTGAGGCGTACGGAAAAGTAGGGACAGGGAAGCATCATTGTGCGCTTGATGATGCGATGACGACGTACAATATTTTTAAACTAGTAGAAAAAGATAAAGAGTATTTAGTAAAACCAGCACCACCAACATTAGGAGAACTCGTTGATTTTTCAAAAGTGTTAAAGAAAGTGAGCACACAGTAACGACCAAATTGCACATTATGTAATTTGGTCGTTTTGTTTTTTTAGAGTTTGTAGTCCTTCTTTAACTGTTCTAATGTTTCTAGACTACGCTCTGCAAAAGGTGAATCATCTTCAGAAAATGAATTCATTTGAGTTTCTAATGCTAATTTTAGTGACTCGGTATAATCAGGAATTTCTCCTTCATATTTCTTTACCATTTGCTGTGGAATGTTCGTTTGCTCACGAAAAGCTAAAGCGCGTCTTTCATGGAAAAATGGTACGTCAGCTTGTTTTACGTTATGTAAGTCACCTTGCACCGGATGTTTTAAAACAGCTAATACTTTTACGACATAACTACCAGGACGGCTATTTGTAATTTCGCCGATGTATTTTCCTGTTTTATAAATACCAGTAACGATTTCACCAATTTCAAATGTTTCTCTCATATTTTTCACCTCAAGTTTATAGTAAGGAAAGTAGGAGGAGGAGTCAAAGAAATCATTCACTTTCGGAACGCCTCTTGAGAATATGAACTGGTTCAACTATAATTTAAAGATATATAACAGAAAATTCTGATGTTTTTTTGAATCCTATAATTAAGGAGTGTTCGTTATGATGCCTTTATATTTTCCGGAAGATAAAACAGAATATATTATTCCAGGGATTGTGTGCGTTCTATTTATTATCGGTGCTATTGCCACGTGGCGCATGTTTATTCGTATATCAAAAAGAGAAGCAGAGCGATTACAGAAAGTTGAAGAAAAACTATTAGCTGAAAAGAAACAGTAACGCATTTTTGTATGTTTCCCTCTATGCTCGGACAATCTAAGGGCAGAATATATTTTGGAGGGAATGGAATGAAGAAACGGCTTTTTTTCAGTTGTTGTTTATTATTTCTGATGGCAGGTTGTGACCAAGGAAAGCCGAAAGAAATTGAAGTGAAATTACATAATGCTTCAGGAGATGAAGTAGGGACTGCGAAAGTAGTTCAGCAAACAAGTGGAGTGAAAATTACGATTAAAGGGGAAGGTTTCACGCCAGGACCACACGGACTACATGTACATGAAATCGGAGAGTGTAAGGCACCTCGTTTTGAATCATCCGGGAATCATTTTAATCCTGATGATAAAAAACATGGTCTTCTTAATCCGAAGGGTGCAGAAAACGGTGATTTACCGAACGTAATTGCAGACGGTTCTGGAAAGATCAAGGCAGAAATCGACGCGCCGCACATAACGCTTGAAGAAGGAAAAACAACGATTCATAGAAAAGATGGAGCGTCTATTATTATTACAGAAAACGCTGATGATGGTATGACACAACCGACAGGTAAATCAGGTGATCGAATTGCTTGTGGTGTCATTGTAAAAAAAGCATCGGATATGAAGAAAAAGTAAAAGCTACCGTGCATGGTAGCTTTTTTTGTGAAAAGTAATTGAAAAGATATGGATAAAGGAGGTTGTCCTAAAATGATTTATGACAGCCTCTTTTCTTATTATGAAAACGTATGACGCAGTCTGTTCAAAATTTCTTCTAAAACAGATCGTGGACAGCCGATGTTAATTCGAATATGTTCTTCCCCACCTAACCCGTATTTCTCACCAGGTTCAACGATGATTTTTCCTTTTTCCTCAAGTAATGCAGTACGCTCGTTTTGAGAAAGCTTTAGACGAGAACAATCAATCCATAATAAAAAGCTACCTTCTGGCTTCGTTACGGAAAGAGCAGGTATGTGAGTTTTGATATATTCATAAGCAAATTGAGCATTATCTTCTATATATAATCGAATTTCGTTTAGCCAATCATTACATTCTGTATAGGCACTTTGCATCGCTGTGTAGGCGAAGATATTTAACCCGTGGAAGCCTTGTCTATATTGGATAGCTGTAAAGGCGTGACGGAGTTTTTCGTTTGGAATGATAATAATCGACGCTTGTAATCCAGCGATATTAAATGTTTTACTTGGAGCCATACAAGTGATAGTGCGTTCTGCTAATTCTTCAGATAAGGAAGCGAACGGTGTATGTGTATGGTCTGCATAAATGATATCGGAATGAATTTCATCCGCGACAACGATTACGTTATATTTAGTACATAACGATCCGAGCTGCACAAGTTCCTCTTTCGTCCAAACGCGTCCGATTGGATTATGAGGGCTACAAAGAAGCATGAGTTTGACGCCTTGCTGAAACTGCTTTTCTAAATGCTCGAAGTCTATCACATATGTATCATTTTGTTTCTGTAATGGACTCACGCATAACTGCCTATTATTTGTTGTGACCATTTCGAAAAATGGAGGATAAATAGGTGGTTGTACGAGAACGGATTCGTTTTCTTTTGTAAAAGCCTGTATGCTCGTACTAAGAGCTGGAACGATCCCTGCACTAAAGACGATCCATTCTTTTTGAATGTCCCAGTCGTATTGTTGTTTTGTCCAGTTACAAATAATATCCCCAATATTTTCAGGGGGAAGTGTGTAGCCAAAAATCGGATGTTCGATCCGTTGTTTTAAGGCAGTTTGAATTGGTTTTGGTACTTCAAAATCCATATCAGCAATCCAAGCATGGATAAGTTCTTCGTTTTTATATGTATCCCATTTTATACTATGCGTTCCACGTCGATTGATTGCTTTATGAAATAGTTGCATAAGTTTGCCCCCTTCTTCTGTAAAACCAATAAGTTACGAAAGTTCTCTCTCTTCTTATAGAATAGCTGATGTGATAGGATAAAGAAAAGTATTAAAAAGTGAAAAGGCGGGAAGCGAATGGGTACATATGAAAAGATGATAGAGGTTGTGAAGAATTGGGATCCGTTTCAAATGGGACCGGAGTTTTATGAAACAGAAGCGAGCGATGTTGTGAACGTCATAAGTGTGTTTGATGATCCAAAATACATCGCAAAGAAGATTCAACATATATACTTTATGTCTTTTGAGGAAGTACCTGCGCTTGAAAAATGTGAGAAGTTAGCTGTGGAATTACTTGTAATAAAAGAAGGCGGAAGTTGTTCATTATAGGCTGTCGGAATTTCCGACAGCCTTTTTTATATTATCCCGCTATTTGCTTGGTAGTAAGACCCCACCTCAAAATTCAGCGGAAGCAAAGAAGTTAGGTGGGGACTGATTAAAGTTTCACTTTATTGCGCAGAAAAAGCGATAATTTCTTCATAAACATGTTTAGGCTTTTCTTCAGGTAGTAAATGTCCTGTATTTTCGTAAGAAATAAATTTTGAATTCGGTAAATCTTTGTGTAGACGATGACCTACATGTACAGGGACGACGCGGTCTTTTTCACCCCAAATGAGCAAGATAGGTGTTTCGATTTTTTGTAATTCAGTTGAAGATAAGTCACCTTCACGGTCTCGTATCATGCGAGTTAAAGCGGGAAATATACGGTCGTCATAAAAAGGAGCGGAGTAACCTTTTTTCATTTCATCGTCAATTAATGAGTGATCATGAACGACATTCATTAAGTTATGAACAATACCGCGTCTAATAATCCAGTTCTTTACGTATAAATGAAAGAACGGTAAATAAGAAGAGTATAGTAAAGGTAAGGTTGCGCGTGCTAAATAGCTAGAGCTGCATAGTAAAATCGTTTTTGAAATGAGTTCAGGACGTATACGGTTTACATAGAGAGAAATTTGCCCACCCATAGAGTGCCCAACTAATACAATGTTTGAGAGAGATAAATGTTCAATTAAATCAATAATAATCGTTGCTAAATTGTGATAAGAATACTTAAACAGATGAGACTTATCACTTTTTCCGAACGGTGGTAAATCAAGAGCAATCACTGTTCCTGCTTTCGATAGTAAGGGAATGAGACGACGGTAACTAAATGAGGAAGATAAAAAGCCGTGAACGAGTACGAAAGTAGGACGTTCTGTTTTGTTATCGTGTTCATACAATTCGTAATGAATAGTAGTGCCGCGAGTGGAAAAAGTGAAATAAGGACAAGTATATTCGTGATTCATTTTTTGTCACTCCATTGATTTTTGTTCATATCATCTCCAAGGAAGAAGAAAATATGTTAACAAAAAAAGGCAAGATGACGATGTCATCTTGCCTTTCGTTTATTCAGTATTACCCGCGAACAATATTAGGCGGTGTTTTTCCTTGTAATCCTGCAACTAAATTTTCAGCGGCGGTCATAGCCATTTGCTGCCTAGTTTTTAATGTTGCAGATCCGATGTGTGGTAAAGTCACAACATTTTGTAATGATAAGAGTGGATTATCTTTTTGAATCGGCTCTTGTGTAAATGTATCGATACCTGCTGCAAAGATTTTCTTTTCTGTTAAAGCATGGATTAACGCTTCTTCATCTACTGTTTTCCCGCGAGAAGCATTAATGAAGATTGCTGTTTCTTTCATTAATGAAAATTCCTTTTCTCCGATAAGGTGATATGTTTCATCTGTTAATGGAGTAAGAAGAACAATAAAGTCAGACTGCTCCAGTAGCGTCTGTAAATCACAATATGTAGCATCGAATTTTTGTTCAGCTTCTTCTTTACGACGGCGGTTATAGTAAAGAACATTCATATCAAATCCGAATTTTGCTCGTTTTGCAACGGCTTCTCCAATTCGGCCCATACCGATAATACCAATTGTGCTATGGTGTACATCTAGTCCGAAGTGTTCTTTTCCAATTTCAGCGTTCCATTCACCATTTTTCACATAAGAATCGAGTTCGCAAACACGGCGCCCAGCAGATAACATAAGGGCGAAAACGAGATCAGCTACTGTATCATCTAATACGTATGGTGTATTCGTTCCGATAACATTTCGGTTTTTCATCGCTTGTAAATCAAAATTATCGTAACCGACAGAAATGTTGCTCACTACTTTTAAGTTAGGAGCCACTGTCAGTAATTCTTCATTAATAGCAGATCCGAAATTTAATAACCCATCTTTATCTTGTATTTTTTCTAATAGAACATCACGGGGTACTTTCTCATTTTGATCCCATTTTTCATAATCACAGTGTTCTGATAAATAGTTTTCTACAAATGTTGGAACTGGTTCAGCAATATAAACTTTTGGTTTCACGATTCCATCCCCTTTCGCTTTATCACGCATTTTTCCACTGATTAAAGTTTCACTTTATTTTGACATAATTCAATAGAAAAATCTTCTTTTCAAACTGGAAAGGGTATTTGTATAATTTAAACACAAACGAAAAGGAAGGATGATTTATATGGTGACAGAAAAAGAATTAGAATTATTAGCTTGTCTTGAAAAGAGTAGTCGATTATCTGTAGATACATTAGCGAAGCTGTTAAATATAGAGGTAGAAGAAGTAAAGAAGATGGTTGCGAGGTTAGAAAATGAAAAGATTATTGTGGATTATGTAACACATATTGATTGGACGAAGGTGAAAGAACATACAGGTTTAACGGCAATGATCGATGTGAAAGTTACGCCAAAGCATGGCGTTGGGTTTGATGCGGTTGCTGAACAAATTTATCGTTATTCAGAAGTGAAATCCGTTTATTTAATGTCAGGGACATATGATCTTTCTATTACATTAGAAGGGAAAACGATGGGAGAAGTAGCGATGTTTGTTTCTGAGAAATTAGCAACAATTGAATCTGTTGTTTCTACAACTACTCATTTCATTTTGAAGAAGTATAAACATGAGGGCGTTATTTATGAAAAAGACGATGATGATAAGCGAATTGTGGTGACACCATGAAGCAATTTGAACTATCTAGATCAGCAGAATCTTTAAAACCATCTGGTATTCGAAAATTTTTTGATTTAGCAGCAAATATGAAAGGTGTTATTTCCCTCGGGGTAGGAGAGCCGGATTTTGTTACACCTTGGAATGTAAGGCAAGCATGTATTCGTTCTTTGGAACAAGGGTATACGTCATATACAGCAAATGCAGGATTATTGGAGCTCCGTCAAGAAATAGCAAAGTATCTAAAAAAACAATTTGCAGTATCTTATGATCCAAGTGATGAAATCATTGTTACAGTTGGAGCGAGCCAGGCGTTAGATGTAGCGATGCGCGCCATTATAAATCCTGATGATGAAGTGCTCATTATTGAACCGAGCTTCGTTTCTTATGCACCACTTGTGACATTAGCTGGAGGAGTTCCGGTTCCTGTGGCGACTACGTTAGAAAACGAGTTTAAAGTACAACCAGAACAAATTGAAGCAGCTATTACAGCGAAAACAAAGGCAATTTTGCTTTGTTCACCAAATAACCCGACAGGTGCAATGCTAAATAAATCCGAGCTTGAAGAAATAGCAGTGATTGTTGAGAAGTACAATCTAATCGTATTATCTGATGAAATTTATGCAGAACTTGTATACGACGAAGTATATACAAGTTTCGCGAGTATTAAAAATATGCGTGAGCATACGATTTTAATTTCAGGATTTTCAAAAGGATTTGCGATGACAGGATGGCGCCTCGGTATGATTGCAGCTCCTGTTCAATTTTCAGAATTAATGCTCAAAATCCATCAGTATTCAATGATGTGTGCACCGACGATGTCTCAGTTTGCAGCACTTGAGGCGTTACGCGCAGGGAACGATGAAGTAATTCGAATGAGAGATAGCTATAAGAAGCGTCGTAACTTCATGACGACATCTTTCAATGAAATGAGCTTAACGTGTCATGTGCCGGGCGGAGCATTTTATGTTTTTCCTGCTATATCTTCAACCGGATTATCTTCAGCGGAATTTGCAGAACAGTTATTGTTGGAAGAGAAAGTGGCCGTTGTCCCTGGTAGCGTATTTGGCGAAAGTGGTGAAGGATTTATTCGTTGTTCATATGCAACGTCGCTTGAACAACTTATGGAAGCGATGAAGAGAATGGAACGGTTTGTAGAAAATAAAAAAAGGACAAAACGTAATACGTTTTGTCCATAAAAGGGGGGGAATACTAGAAAGCCATGTGTTAGTAGTCTATCCCAATATTGGAGAATTATACTTCTTTAAGGGAAATTTTTCATGAATTTTGAATGAGTTCTGTCATAGTGGTATAATTTACTAATATAAGGTATACGCATTCTAGATAACGTTATCTAGAATGCGTACTAACCAATCGGATATTTAAAATAAATATATCTGCTTTGCTCTTTATAATTGTAGAGAGAATGGTAAACGTATGGGAGTGTTTCATATGTCAGAACAATATACAACAGGAGTGGTTGTAACAGGGAAAGTGACTGGAATTCAAGATTACGGTGCATTTGTAGCGTTAGATGCAGAAACACAAGGACTTGTGCATATATCTGAAATTACAAATGGATATGTAAAGGATATTCATGACTTTTTAAAAGTCGGCGATACAGTAGAAGTAAAGGTACTTTCAATTGATGAAGAGCACAGAAAAATGAGTTTATCGTTAAAAGCGGCGAAAAGAAAACAAGGAAGGATTCTTATACCGAACCCATCTGAAAACGGATTTAATACGCTGCGAGAAAAGTTGGCAGAATGGATTGAAGAGTCCGAGTTAACAAAGTAAAAGAGGAACGCATATGAGCGTTCCTCTTTTACTTTATCTTATGATATATATTTGCAAATATGATTGCATGCAATCATATTCGTATGTCGGAGGTGAAAGGACATACTGACTATCGAATTTCGTTTGTTTCTGGGTGTGTACCAAGATTTTCAGATGGTTTAAACAGTAAACCAAGATTGATAAGCCCAGATATACCAACGATGCCGTAAATAATACGTGCAAGAGCTGAATTTTGTCCACCGAAAATGGCTGCTACTAAGTCAAACTGGAAAAATCCGATTAGTCCCCAGTTCACAGCGCCAATTACAGTAAAGACTAATGCGATACGTTGCAAAGTACTCATGAAAAAGCCCCCCTTAATTGTGAAGCATGAGCAAGCGATGAGTTAATTAACTCTTTTATAGAATGGGGTAGTTATGTTGTTTTTATACATAAAAAATGTTCGAAAGATGATGTATATACATCTATACCGAAAAATACGAATTTTTATGCAAAAAATGAACTTTTTCTAAAAAATATATATTGGTTACGTTTACAATGGTTGAATCGCTTGATTTACAACTTCAGTTTCGCTAAAGTGAATACAGAAATACATATCCATAATTGGAGGGAAAAAGATGAGTACACATGTAACGTTCGACTATTCTAAAGCGTTATCCTTCATCGGTGAACATGAAATCACTTATTTACGTGATGCAGTGAAAGTAACACATCACGCAATCCACGAAAAAACTGGAGCTGGGAACGATTTCCTTGGGTGGGTAGACCTTCCGCTTCAATATGACAAAGAAGAATTCGCTCGCATTCAAAAATGCGCAGAAAAAATTAAAAATGACTCTGACATTTTACTTGTTGTAGGTATTGGTGGTTCTTACTTAGGGGCACGCGCAGCAATCGAAATGTTAAACCATTCTTTCTACAACACGCTTTCTAAAGAACAACGTAAAACTCCACAAGTGCTATTTGTTGGACAAAACATTAGCTCCACTTACATGAAAGATTTAATGGACGTATTAGAAGGTAAAGACTTCTCTATTAACGTTATTTCCAAATCAGGTACAACAACAGAGCCAGCACTAGCATTCCGTATCTTCCGTAAGTTATTAGAAGAAAAGTATGGAAAAGAAGAAGCTCGCAAACGTATTTATGCAACTACAGATAAAGCACGTGGTGCATTAAAAACATTAGCTGATAACGAAGGTTACGAAACATTTGTTATTCCAGATGATGTTGGAGGACGTTTCTCTGTATTAACGCCAGTTGGTTTATTACCAATCGCAGTAAGTGGCTTAAATATTGAAGAGATGATGAAAGGTGCAGCTGCTGGTCATGATGACTTCGGAACATCAGAACTAGAAGAAAACCCAGCTTACCAATATGCAGTAGTTCGTAACGCTTTATACAATAAAGGAAAAACAATTGAAATGCTTGTTAACTATGAGCCAGCACTTCAATACTTCGCTGAGTGGTGGAAACAGTTATTTGGTGAAAGTGAAGGAAAAGATCAAAAAGGTATTTTCCCATCTTCAGCAAACTTCTCAACTGACTTACACTCATTAGGTCAATACGTTCAAGAAGGTCGTCGTGACTTATTTGAAACAGTTCTTAAAGTAGGTAAATCTACACATGAACTAACAATCGAATCAGAAGAAAACGATTTAGACGGATTAAATTACCTTGCTGGTGAAACTGTAGACTTTGTAAACACAAAAGCATACGAAGGTACATTACTTGCACATAGCGACGGGGGAGTACCAAACTTAATCGTCAATATTCCTGAATTAAATGAGTACACATTCGGTTACCTTGTATACTTCTTCGAAAAAGCATGTGCGATGAGCGGCTACTTACTAGGGGTAAATCCATTTGACCAACCTGGCGTAGAAGCATACAAGAAGAACATGTTTGCTTTACTTGGTAAACCAGGATTTGAAGAATTAAAAGCAGAATTAGAAGAGCGTTTAAAATAATAAAAAGCGACCGGAATCCGGTCGCTTTTTATTATTTTATCGAAAAGTCCATCAGTATATTCAAGCTAGAGTGGGTATGCTAAAGGAAAAGTCTTGGAGGGATGGACTTGATTCCAATTCAATCAAATTTAGAAGGACGTACATATGCGCTATTTAAGTTAGAAGAGATTATGAAACCACTTGGATATAGCATTGGTGGTAATTGGGATTATGATAAAGGATGCTTCGATTACAAAATCGATGAAGAAGATGGGTATCAATTTTTACGAGTGCCGTTTACAGCAGTAGATGGTGAACTGGATGTACCTGGTGTAGTAGTCCGTCTTGAAACGCCGTATATTCTTTCGCACGTATATCAAGACGAACTAGATGATAATGTGAATACTTTAACCGCTGGAACGAGTGGGATGGATCAATTTGCTGAACCGAAAGATCCAGATGGAGATGTAAAAAGAAAATATATCAATATTGGGAAAGTGCTCATGCAAGAACTAGAGCGTCATTTTATTAATGGTGAATAACAATGAGTATGTCGCTTTCGATAAGAATGAAGGTATGGACTGGATTAATCATATATTGATCATCACGCTTTATACCTAGTAAGAGAATGTTTTGTTTTAGAAGGGTATAGCTACAATTTGCAAAGGTTTGTCCGGTGCAGGACGGAGAAAGCTCCATCAGTTGTAATTTGTTATCAGAGATTTCATCGTAAAGTGAGAATAGTACACCTGAAATAGAAGGGAATAAAAGAGAAGCGGTAAATACATAACTCGTTAATTTATTTCCTTCTATAATTTCTGACGCGCCCGCTCTCGTTGCATTTTGAATTTGTTCAGTAGTAAGTAGTTCGGCGATGCAGTGAATGTTTGGATTGAGTCCTTTCGCAGTTAAAATATTTAAAATGGACTGTGTATCTGCTAAGCTTTCGTTCTTTTCTTTATCCGCTGTTATTAATATGGTGTGTGCCGTTGCAATATTAGCCTTTAATAAAGTTTGATCGTGATGCGGACAACCTTTTATAAATTCTAAATGATGAAAGGGTTTTGGGAGTAAAGAAAGTGTTTCATCAATTAAAACGATATCAAGGTTTGGTTGTAGTACATGCATTTGCTTTACAACATGTTTTGCACGCTCATTCCAGCCAACGATAATCATATGACCGTTAGAGGTAGCGGCTTCTTCACCTTTAACTTTCATGTATTGTTTACTAATCATCTCAGTAGCGAATAGAACCATATAATAAGAACAAAAGCCAGTTCCTAATAAAATAATACTTATACCTATTAGTTTTCCTATCGTTGTATGGGGAGCAAAGTCGCCATATCCAACTGTAAAAATGGTAACAATTGACCACCAAATTCCGTCAAACCATGTAGTGAAATGAGAGGGTTCTAATCTATGTATAAGAAAACCAGAAAAAGCAGTGAGTACAATAATAAAACAAATTAAACGAAAAATAATGGAATCACGAAATGTATCTACTAAATTCGGACGGGATTTCAATAGTAAATTCCTCCTTGTTTTGCAGGACTACATTCATTGTTACCATTATAGAAAAAAGAAAAACTCTCTAATTAAAGAGAGTTTATTTTATGCTACATACTTTCCACTTCAGTTTGTTGGACACTTTCAAGATGCTGGAGAGTATAGTAAACATCAGCGGTATGTCTTTTTTGATCAATGGACAGTTTAAGATGTAAATAGTGAGAACCGTTTTCTAACGTTTTAAGCTTCATATTTTTAACGTTTATATCCATTTCTTTTATCTCCTCGATTACAACCGGGATATTGTCCATATTTCGCACAACAAGTTTCACTGCAATATCACGTTGACGAAATGATCTAGGACCTACAAACTTCATTGTCAATGGTATAAGTTCGACACTAATCATAAGAAAACACATTCCGAAAATTGCCTCGATATAGAAACCAGCTCCAACGGCAATACCAATACCAGAAGCACCCCAAATCATAGCGGCAGTCGTGAGTCCTGCAATGCTATCGTTGCCTCTTCTTAAAATTACGCCAGCACCTAAAAAACCAATTCCTGATACAATTTGAGCGGCAAGTCGAAGTGGATCCATATTCATATGATCGGTATGTGGTAAGTTATAAGCTGCTTTAATAGAAACAATCGTTAGGAGGCAACTAATAATAGAAATAACTAAACACGTTTTTAAACCAAGTGGTTT